>DASPOP010000350.1:0-3976 GCA_035625955.1 Steroidobacteraceae bacterium
ACCCGCGCGGCTCTCCCAGGTGCCCGCCAGGCGGCGCAGCGGCCCCAGGTTCGCGAGGGTGTCGGGGCTGGCTTCCTGCTCGGTGTAGATGTCTTCCGGGAACGGGTTCATGACGTGAGTCTAATCGATATCCGAAGGAGCGTAGACTGCGCCCCAACAGGCGGCCCTGCGAACCGCCGGGGAGGGGAGAGCAATGAGCCCGGAGCTCAGGTATCTGGCGCTGGCAGCGGTGCTGACGGGACTGCTGTGGGTGCCCTACATTCTCAACGAGATCATGGTGCGCGGCCTCGCGGACGCGGTCGGCTATCCCGAGAATCCCAAGCCGCTCGCCAGGTGGGCGCAGCGCCTCAAGGCCGCGCACTACAACGCGGTCGAGAACCTGGTGGTATTCGCCGCGCTGGTGCTGGTTGCGTGCGCCGCCGGCATCCACGATCCCGCGGTCGCGACCGCCGCCGCCGTCTACTTCTGGGCACGCGTGGTACACGCGGTGGCCTACACGCTGGCGGTGCCCTGGGTGCGGACGCTCGCCTTCGTGGTCGGCTTCGCGATGCAGATGTGGGTCGCGTGGGTGATTCTGATGCGTTAGCGCCGGGCGCGACGGGCCCGGCGCTCGCGCGGCTCAGGTTCCCGCGATACGCTGGCGAAGTACCGGCAGCTCCCGGAGAGCGGACACTCGCCGCACTTCGGGTTCCTCGCCTTGCATAACTCCCGCGCATGCCGCTGCAGCAGCAGGTAGGCGCGGCTGCGCGCGGCGAGCGTCGCGGACGACTGCGTCTCGATCAGCTGCTGCGCTTCGCGGTAAGTCGCGGCGTACTTCGCTCCCTCGCGCCCGGATTCGATGCGCACCAGGACGTACGGCGAGCCCGAGGGCACCGCGGCCACGGGCGCGAGGCCCGCGAACAGCAGGATGCGGTCGGCGCCCGGAGCGCCGACGCCCGGGAATTTCCTCAGCAGCTTGCGCGCCTGGTCCCCGGCGACCGCCGCCAGCGCCGCGCGCAGATCGCCGGCGTAATCCTCGAGGACACTGCGCGCGATGCTCTTGATGCGCGCCGCGCGCAGCTCCGGGACCATGCCGCCGGCCTTCAACGCCCGCGCGAGCGTTGCGGATCTCGCGGCGGCGAGCTCGGCCGCGCCGACTCCAACTGCGGCGGTGAGCGCTTCCCAGCCGCGGTTACAGCGCTCCTCGCCCGGCGGATAGCCGCAGTGCCACCAGATGAGAAAGAGGTAAGGGTCGGTCGGCCAGCCGGGGGTCTGCTCGCCGTAGAAGGACTCGAGCGTCTCGAGAACCGGGTCGAGGGGCTGCATCGGGACCGCCGCGCGTTACGCCACCGAGGGCGAGCTCCCTGCCGGGCTCGGCGTGCCCGGAGCCTCGTGGCTTGGCCACTCGATCGGGGCGACCTTCGGGATCATGAATACCCAGCCTACCACCCCGAGGACGCTGACCAAGGCGGCGACGAGGAAGGCCGAGGTGAAGTGCTGGCTCTGTCCGACCAGAAATCCGGTGAGCGCCGGGGCGATCACGCCGGCGAGGTTGGCGACGCCATTCTGGATCCCGACCCAGCGGCCGGCGGCGCCGGGGCCTGCGAGAATCTGCGGTATCCCAAAACAGCCGGGCGAGTTGGCGCCGTCGATGACCTGGTAGGCAAAGACGGCAGCGAGCGCCCACGGGGCCGGCGCCCACGCGATGCACAGCATGCACGCCACGAAGCCGACATGGGTGACGCCCATGACGGATTTGTAGGCGAGACTGGCGCGCTCGCGGCGCGCGACCGCGCGGTCGATGAGCCAGCCCGCGACCAGTCCGCTCACCGCGTGCACCACGTAGGCGAGGAACGTGAATCCCGCCATCTGCGCGGTCGAGAAACCGTGCTCGCGCACGACATAGAACGGCAGCCAGGTGAGCGTGAAATAAAAGGCGTAGTTGACCGAGAAGAGTCCAAGAGTGGTGCCCCAGAGCTCGGGCCGCCTGATGAGCGAGCGCAGGGGCGGATCGACCGCGGCGCGCGCCGCGGCCGGCCGCGCCGGCAGCCGCACCCGCGACCAGGGCAGGAGCCACAGCAGCGACAGTGCCCCGAAGACCCAGAAGCTGCTGCGCCAGCCGTAGCTCGCCATGAGCATGCCGCCGACCAGCGAGCCCACCGCGGGCCCGAAGAGGTAACCGAACGCCACGATGCCGTTGGCGAACGCGATGCGCTCGACCGGTACGACCGTCGCCAGCACTTTCGACACGGAGGGGAAGCCGACGCTCTCGCCGACCCCGAGCAGCACACGCAGGGCGAGCAGCGCGCCGAAGGAATGCACGACGCCGACCAGCATCGTGGCGCACGCCCAGACGGCGAGCCCCGCGGCGAGGATGCGCTGCGGCCCATAGCGCTCGGCAAGCCAGCCGACGGGGAGCTGCAGCAGTGAGTAACACCAGAAGAACGCCGACATCAGCAGGCCGAGCTGCTGCGGCGAGAAGCCGAGATCGTCCTGAATGAGGTGCGCGGCCGTCGGCAGCGCACCGCGATCGACGTAATTGATGAAGAGCGCCGCCGCCAGCAGGCCGACGATCGTCCAGCGCGCACGGGCGCTGAGGTCGGAGGCTGTCCCGGCCGGCGTCAACCCGCGTAGTCCGCGAGCTGCCGATCCAGCATGCGCTTGAGTGCCTCGAAGTGCAGTTGCGAGCGATCCTGGCCGCCGACGCTGCCGCAGTGAGCGAATTGCCCGAGCGTCGCGCGCACCACCGGCTCGGGCAGAACGCCCAGGGGGCGCCCGGTCGCCAGAGCAAGGACCTGTAGCTGGGAGGCGCGCTCGAGGAAGTACAGCCGCTCGAACGCCTGGGCTGCGGAGTCTCCCGTCACCAGCACGCCGTGATTGCGCAGCATCCCCACCGGCTTGCCGCCGAGGGCGCGCGCCAGGCGCTCGCCTTCGGCGAAGTCGAGCGCCAGGCCGTTGTAGTCGACGTAGGCGATCTCACCGTGGAAGCCGATGGCGCTCTGTGAGGCGGTCTCGAGGCGCCCGTCGGCCAGCATGCCGAGTGCGGTCGCGTAGGGCATGTGGGTATGCAACACGCAGCGCGCCTGGGGGCTGAGCCGATGGGTCGAGGCGTGGATATAGAGCGCGGTGTCCTCGACGAGCCCCTGGCCGGCGAGCAGCTTGCCGCTGAAGTCGACCTCGAGCAGATCGCTCGCCTTCACTTCCTGCCACAGGAGCCCGAAGGGCGCGAGATAGAAGCGATCGGTAAAGCCCGGCACGAGCATCGTCATGTGGTTGTCGATGCCCTCGTTGAAGCCGAAGTGCGCGGCCAGGCGGTGGCAGGCGGCGAGATCGATGCGCGCGCGGCGCTGGGCCTCGCCCTGCACGGAAGCGAGTTGCGGTGAGGCGCTCATTGGGTCTCGAACTTTATCGCAAGCTGCGCGCAACCGGTGACGGCAGTCGCGCCCGCGGGCCGATACCAGGGCGCTCCGGCCCGGGCGATTCTGAGCGCCGCCTCATCGAGGCCCGCATCGCCCGATGAGCGGACGATGACCGGCTCCTGGGTGAGCTTGCCGGTCTCATCGGCGCAGACCCGCACCTCGGCGCCACCCGCCGCGGAGTGCAGCCCCGACGGCCCCGCAGCCGCTGCGCCGGCCGCCACACCCAGGGTTGCGGCCGCGGCAGCGGGCGCGATGCCCGCGGCAGGCGGACTCTGCGCCTGGTGCTCCCGGCCCCACTTCCATGCGATCTCCTGCCAGGACGCCATTGCCGAGCCCTCACCGGCGCGCACCGCCGGGTGAAAGCGCAGCTTCATGACACAGCTCAAGGCCGCAGCGTCGAGGCTCTCGGAGCCGGAGGACAACTTGAGCGAGGGCTGCGAAGGCACGCCGCTCGGGCCCACCACCAGGACGACCAGCGCCGCGGAGGGCTCCTGGACATCCGTCTGGATCAGACCCGGGCAGCGGCCCCGGGGCTCGTAGCCGACCGCGACACTGGCCTCGCGCAACTCAGCTGCCGC
>DASPOP010000351.1:0-5249 GCA_035625955.1 Steroidobacteraceae bacterium
AACGACGACTCGACGTGCGGCAGCACCGAGAGCTCGGCGGGCAGCCCGCGGTTGGCAAGGGTCTCGGCGATGTGCGTTTCCCAGGCGCCGGCGCGGATCAGCCCCGCACGGAAACGGTCCGACTGCCCGAGCTGGAAGCGGATGTCGTCCACTGCCTCGCGCAGCCTTCCTGAGCTCGCCGAGCCCCACAGGTCCCTGATGCGCTGGTCCTCCTCCGAGAGCGGTGCATCGCCGGCGGCGGCAATGCGGCGCAGCGCGGTAGCGATGCGATCGCGGTGCGCGTCCACCTCGTGCTCGCGCGCGCTTTGCGGCTCATCGGGGGAGAAATGCAGCGTCTCGTAGACGACCCCGAGGTGGTACTGATCGTGGAGGAAGCCCGCATTGGTATCGATCTGCGTATAGACGCGGATCCAGAACTGCACGTCCGGCTCGAGCGCCGGCGGGCGGGACATCGCGCCTTCCGAGGCGAGCGCTGGGGTGACGGACAGAGCGCACAGCAGAGCCAATACCGCGGCGAGCCTGCGTGTTTGAGGGGGTGTCGACTTCATTTACACGCCAGCGCTGTCCATGTTCTGAAAGAAATTCAACGTTTTGGGATTCACCCGGCCTCCTTGCCGATCATCCGGCGCGGCGGAAAGCGTCGAGTATTTTGACACTTTGGGTGTTATGAAGCGGATCGGGGATCCGAGCCGTATACCGGGCGCTGGGGGTTGGACCGCCAAAAGAGGCTCGGAACGTGCGCTGCGTCACATTTGTACAGCCCTCGCGCCGCAACATGTCGCATCGCTTCAGTGCCCTGGCTTCCTGGCACGGGTGTTGCTCATATCCAGGTAGCAGCGGCGCAGCCGCACCTTTGGGAAGCAAGCGAGCCAGGGTAACAGACCGAAGAAATGCCGGGTCCGGAACAAAAGCAACTCGCCGGACACCGCGCGCACCGGATAACAACGAGAAGACGCTCCTCCACACAAGCAAGCGACCGACAACCCCGCCTCAAGCGGGGTTTTTTTTCGCCGTGCGATCGTCGGTGAAATGCCCGCGACTGACAAGTGGCGGCGCAGCTCGCACAGATGCGCGCCCCGGCGCGCGGCGCGACCGGCAAAAAAAGAGGCAGCCATCTGGCTGCCTCGGACCTAACGCACTGTCAGTTTGGTCGGTCTGTCGTACGGAGCCGCTCAACCACACTTGGAATCGCCGCAATTGAGGCACGTCAGGCAGCCGTCCATCATGACGACCGCGGCGGTGCTGCAGCGGGCGCACAGCTGTGCGCCTTCGGGGAAATGCGTCTTGGCGAAGGCATCGGTCTGCTTGGCGCGCGCCTCGTACTCGGCTCGCTTCTCGTCGACCAGCTTGCGCTGGTGGACGTCGAGCTCGGGCTTTCTCATCAGCCCGATCGCCTGCAGGTGCTTCTCGATGACGTGGCCGAGCTCGGCGATGATCGAGGGCATGAACTTTCCGCCCGGCTGCCAATAGCCGCCGCGCGGATCGAACACCGCCTTCAGCTCGTCCACCAGGAAGGTGACGTCGCCGCCCTTCCTGAAGACCGCGGAGATGATGCGCGTCAGCGCCACGATCCACTGGTAGTGGTCGAGGTTCTTCGAGTTGATGAAGATCTCGAAGGGGCGGCGCTGCTCGTACTCGGTGCCCTCATTGAGCAGGATGTCATTGATGGTCACGTACATCGCGTGATCGGAGATCGGCGTCTTGATCTTGTAGGTCTGCCCGATCAGCATCTCCGGCCGCTCGAGCTTCTCGTGCATGCGGATGACCTTGGCGGTGCGCCCATTGCGGTCGCGCACCGTCTCGGCTTCGGCCGCCGGCGCCACGGCCTTGAGCTCCGGCGCCCGCTCCTTCTCGGCCGGCTTCTCGGCAGCCTTGTCCTCGGGCTTCTGCACCTGATACTTGACGATCTTCCGCTCGATCTTGATGGCCATAGTTTCTATCCTGGATTCGCGTGAGGCTTTTCAAGCCCTCACATACGCCCGTAGTACCCGTCCTTCATCGCATCGAACAAATTGGCGGCGGTGTGGATCTCGCCGTCGTAGTCGATCTCCTCATCGCCGCGCGCCTCGATCACCGAGCCATCATCGAGCGTGAACTTGTAGATGGTGTTCTTGAGATCCTGCTCCTTCACCAGCACGCCCTGGAACGCCTCGGGGTTGAAGCGGAAAGTGGTGCAGCCCTTGAGTCCCTGCTCGTGTGCATACAGATAGATGTCCTTGAATCTCTCGTAGGGGAAATCCGTAGGCACGTTCGCCGTCTTGGAAATCGATGAATCGACCCATTTCTGGGCCGCAGCCTGCACTTCGACATGCTCCTTGGGGGTGATGTTTTCGGAGGCGATGAAGTAGTCCGGTAGTCTCTCAGCATCGGTCGTGCCCCCCGGCGTGGCATTGGGATTGACGAGCTCGCGGTAGGCGAGCAGCTCGAACGAATAGACGTCGACCTTCTCCTTGGACTTCTTTCCCTCACGGATGACGTTGCGGAAATAGTGGTGCGCGAACGACGGCTCGATGCCGTTCGACGCATTGTTGGCGAGCGACAGCGAGATGGTGCCAGTGGGCGCGATCGAGCTGTGATGGGTGAAGCGCGCCCCGGTCTCGGCCAGCTCGTGCACCAGGCGCGGCGCCACCTCGGCGACGCGCTGCATGTAGCGGCTGTATTTCGCGTGCAGCAGCCGGCCGGCGATCTTCGCGCCCGGCCGCCAGCCGTCGCGGGCCATCTCCGGCCGCTTGCGCAGCATCTCCTTCGTGACCGTGAACTCCTCGTTCATGATCGGCGCCGGGCCCTTCTCGCGCGCGAGCTCGAGCGCGGCTTCCCAGCCGGCGAGCGCCATCTCGCGCGATACGTCCTCGGTGAACTGCACCGCCTCGGGCGAGCCGTACTTCAGGCGCAGCAGCGTCATCGTGGTGCCGAGCCCGAGGAAGCCCATGCCGTGGCGGCGTTTGTGCAGAATCTCGTCGCGCTGCTTGTCGAGCGGCAGCCCGTTGACCTCCACCACGTTATCGAGCATGCGGGTGAAGACCTTCACGACCTCGCGGTACTCGCTCCAGTCGAACTCGGCGAAGTCCGTGAACGGATGGCGCACGAAGCGCGTCAGGTTCACCGAGCCGAGGAGGCAGGAGCCGTAGGGCGGAAGCGGTTGCTCTCCGCAGTTCCCTGTCACGAGCCCGTTGAAGATCAGGTTATTCCGATCGGGCTGTGTCGTGTCGAAGACAGCTTCCTTGCCAACGTGCTCAATGCCGGTAATCGCGCTGACAAAATCCTCCTTGTAGCTGGCGCCATGCAGCTCCTTCCAGCCGCGATACTTTTCATTCTTAGCATCAGTAATGAACCCGATTTCCTCCATGAAGCGATCACGCGAGCCCGAGCCAATGATCAGCTCATAGTCGGCCTTGCAGTCGTATGCGCGCTTGCCCCCCTTGCCGTCCGGCAGGAGCCGCTGCCCGGCGGCGCGTCGCTGCAGAACTCGGCAGAAGATACCGAAGTTCGCCAGCAGCATCTGCACGTCCTTGAGTAGCGAAGGCTGGCTCGAAGCGAGCCGGATCGTGCAACATGCGTTCCTGTCGTCGCGCTGTACGGTGCCGTCCGTCTGGAACAACCCGCGCAGGTAGCCGCGGACGCAGTCCTCGTTCCCACGCCAAACCAGCTCCGGCACCCGCGTTTTCGCCTCTGCGGTGAAGCCGTAGTACTCGAGCGCGCGCGCAAGGATCACCGAACGGATCATGACGAGATTGCGCTCGGGTACCGCCACCGCATGCACGCGGTAGCCGCGCGGAGCATTCGCCCATCCCGCGATCAGAGAATTAACGTATGCGACAACCTGTTCAGCGTAGCTCTGGTCCTCACCCCACAGATTGACGACCGCGGCGTTCTTGCCCTTGCCGCGATTAGTGAAGTGACCGTCACCAGTGATCAGTCCAAGCAGCGTCCCCAGTTCCTGGCTTCCACAGCCGCCGAACTGGCCCTTGCCGGATTGAACCAAGAGCTCATCGCCGGGCTTGAGGTCTTTCAACTTGATCTTGCCGCGGGTGGTGTAGAAGTCATGCCACTCGGTCGCTTTGATCTCGTAACCATCCTTGGTCGTCACGCGATAGACGTCTGCCGACGGCGAGGTCATGAACGCTGCTACCGCCGGGCGTACCGCCGTACCCTCGCCCTCGCCGAGAGCACGCTTATCGACGGTCGCCTGAATATCGACGCGGGCGTCGTAGAGGTCGCCGATGCGCACGAGCCCATAACGGGTCGCAAGACGCGTATCCGCCGTCACGCATGGGTTGGTGGCGCGGATGTTCTCGCACCACCAGTTGTTGTTCATTTCATTTACGCGGTCGATGAGGATGAATCCGGGCTCGGCAAAGTCATAAGTGGACGTCATGATCACGTCCCACACGCGCCGCGCGGGCAGCGTCTTGTAGACCTTGCAGGCCACCAGGCCCTCGTCGTTCACCACATAGCCTTCGTGGATCGACCATTCGCGCCAGACGAACTTCTGCGGGTCGCTGAGATCGGGGCGCTCGGCTTCGAGCTCGCGCTGCGTCAGCGGGAAGGCGAGCTTCCATTCGCGATCCTCGCGCACCGCCTGCATGAACTCGTCCGTGATCAGCAGCGAAAGGTTGAACTGCCGCAGCCGCCCGGCATCGCGTTTGGCGCGGATGAACTCCATGACGTCCGGGTGGCCGACGTCGAAGGTGCCCATCTGCGCGCCGCGGCGGCCGCCGGCGGACGAGACCGTGAAGCACATCTTGTCGAAGATATCCATGAAGGACAGCGGTCCGGAGGTGTAGGCACCCGCGCCCGAGACGTACGCGCCGCGCGGCCGCAGCGTCGAGTGCTCATAGCCGATGCCGCAGCCAGCCTTCAGCGTCAGCCCCGCCTCGTGCACCTTCTTCAGGATGTCGTCCATCGAATCACGGATCGTCCCCGACACCGTGCAATTGATGGTAGAGGTCGCGGGCTTGTGCTCGAGCGCGCCGGCGTTCGAGGTCACGCGCCCGGCGGGAATCGCACCGCGGCGCAGCGCCCACAGGAAGCGCTCATACCAGTGCTCGCGCACCTCGAGGTCCTCGACATCGGCGAGCGCGCGCGCGACACGCTTGTAGGTGTCGTCCATCGTCTTGTCGATGGGCGTACCGTCCTTGGCGGTCAGCCGATACTTCTTGTCCCAGATATCGAGCGATGCTTCCTGGAACGGAATGGCATCGAGATCCTTGGGGTCGATCTTCACTACGGTGTTCATGGAATCCGCGGCG
>DASPOP010000352.1:0-7579 GCA_035625955.1 Steroidobacteraceae bacterium
AGGCGGATCGTGCAATTCGATCGTGGGGCACCACGGGTCGCTAACTCAGCGAGACAGAGACCCGCCTTTTAAGCGGAGTGATCCAGGTGCAATTCCTGGGCGACCCACCAATTTGCCCGTCACGCACAGAAAGCGGTGCGCCCGCCTTGTAAGCGGGAGATGTGGGGTGCAAGTCCTCAGTCGGGCTCCAGCCAAGGAGAGCGAAGCAGGCAGGGTCCTGCACGCGGTTGCTAACCGATGGGTGCCGTCCTCTCGGCATGGCCTTCGAGTGGTCCGCTCTCCGCCAATTGTCCGGAAGGTGAAGTGCTTGGGTAGCACCCTCGCCTCGAAAGCGAGTGGCATCCTTTAGGGTGTGTGGATCGAGACCGACCGCCTTCCGCCAATTCGGGTTGTCCTCTGGGAGGAGACTGGTCTCCAAAACCGGTCAGCAGGGTTCGATTCCTTGACGGCCCGCCAGACCATTCAGGTGTGGGTTGCTGGCATCCCAGCTGCGCTCTGAACGCAGCCCACGCAGGTCCGATTCCTGCCGCCTGATCCATTACACGAGCCGTGGGTTGCCGGCATCCCCGTTGGGCTTTGAACCCAAAGCACGCAGGTTCGACTCCTGCCTCGTGTTCCATTCGGCGGACTCCGCTATGCGGGTACCGCTGTTCCGAGGTCGAGACGGAAGTCGTGTCAGCGGTGCGGGCTCGTGAGTCCCGCCTGGCACGCCGGTGCTGTGAATTGCGCCCGCGTGTACCGCACGAGGACGCGGTCTCTGCCGCCAGCAAGCTAGCTCAGTAGGTAAGAGCAACGGCTCAAGGTGCCGTCTGTCATGGGTTCGATTCCCATGCTTGCACCAGCCAGTGAAGCTGGCTCCAGAAAGAGCGCGGGGCATCGGCTCCGCATCGAGGTGCCCCCGCGGCGCCGCCAATCTGCTGCTCCGGCCTGAAAGGGTCGGGCGGCTGAGAAGCAGCGACCGCAGCGCGCGCTCCGCCTTGAGCGGCGAGGGTGCGCGGCGTTGGAAGCGAACGGCGATGCGCCTGAACCTTGCCCGAACGCGGGCGAGGGGAGGGTGCTGACCCGTCACGCGGATGGCGTCGCGACCGTCGCTGCCCGCGGGACGCGCGTGGGTCACACCTCGACCTATTCGGATGTTTTCAACGTGAGACGTGAGAGGAGAAGGAACATGCTGGGTTTCAAGCGTGTGACTATCGCCCAGCACGAGCGCGGCCTTGTGTTTCGCAACCGGAGCTTCAAGACCATTCTCGAGCCGGGTGTGTTCTGGATCTTCGACCCGTTGAAGCGGGTAGAAGTCCAGATCTACGACCTGACGGTAACGGAGTTCGAGCACGTGCGGGTTGACTTCCTCGTGAGGGAGGCGCGCGCCACGATCGAGAGGTACTTCACGATCGTCGAGCTCAGTGACCGGGAAGTCGGTGTGGTCTACAAGAACGGCCGTGTGGCGGGTCTGGTTGCCCCGGGTAAGCGTCAGCTCTACTGGCGCGGCCCGGTAGACGTCCGGGTCGACAAGTTCGACTTCTCCAAGGAGTTCGAGCTGCCGCAGGAGCTGGCCAAGGCGCTGGTGCGCGCGAAGCAACCGCTCGCAGCGCAGGTGGCGGAGGCGGTGACCGGCGTCGAGGTTCCCGACACCGCGGTCGGACTACTGATCGTGGACGGCGAGCTCGCGAAGGCCCTGACGCCGGGTCTGCATGCGTTCTGGAAGTACCAGCGCGCACTGAAGACCGAGCTGGTGGATCGGCGCGTGCAGTCGATGGAGGTGGCGGGCCAGGAGATCCTGACCCGCGACAAGGTGAGCCTGCGGGTCAACCTGACTGCACTCTGGCAAGTGCCGGATGCGGTCAAGGCGCGCGCGGCGCTGAGCAACTTCGTCGAGTTCCTCTACAAGGAGCTGCAGTTCGCGCTGCGCGAAGCAGTGGGAACCCGGACCCTCGATGAGCTGCTGGGCGACAAGGGAGTGCTCGATCGCGAGATCGGGGACGCCGTGCGCGCCCAGGTCGAGGAGCACGGACTCGCTGTCCGTTCGGTGGGTGTCAAGGACGTGATCCTGCCGGGCGAGATGAAGGAGATCCTGAACCAGGTGGTCCAGGCCGAGAAGGTGGCGCAGGCAAACCTCATCAAGCGCCGCGAGGAAACGGCGGCGACTCGTTCGCTGCTGAACACCGCGCGGCTCATGGATGAGAACCCAACGCTGCTCCGCCTGAAGGAGCTGGAAACCCTGGAGAAGGTGACCGAGAAGATCGACACGCTCACGGTCTTCGGCGGTCTGGAAGGAGTCCTTAAGGACGTGGTGCGGATCCAAGTGCCGAGTGCCTGATCTGGCATCACATTAGCCACCCGGCGGGCGCGAGCCCGCCGGGTTTTCGGCAGCGTTACGGGCCCGCCGGCTGAGGATCCACAGGGCGCCCGGCAGCGCGGTGAAATCGGCCACGAGCGCCAGTACGAACGCGGTCGAGGTGACGATCCCGAACTGCCGCATCGGCGGCAGGTCCGAGAGCGCGAGCGCGAGAAAGCCGCTCGCGTTGATGAGAGTCGCGAAGAGAATCGGGCGCCCGGCCACGATCAGTGCGTGGTGCAGGGCCACGGCCGTGGAGCCGTTCGAGCGACCTTGTTGGAAGTGATAGAAGAAGTGAATCTGATCGTTCTCGGTCGCGCCGAGCACGGTCGAACCGATGAGAATGGTCGCGATATTGAGCGGAATCCCGCTGGCGCGCATCACGAGAAATACGGCGAGAATCGCGAACAGCGAGGGAATCATCGCCATCAGCCGCCCGGCGGGGCTGCGGAATACGAACAGGAACGCGACAAAGATGACGCTTGCCGTGAGCGCAAAACTCTCTGTCAGGGTCGGCACCAGGTGCTCGCTGATCTGCGCCGCGAGCACACCCTGGCCAACCGCCTGCGCGCTCACGGGGCCCAGCGCCGCTTCGTGCGACCGGAGCTGGGCGAAGCTGTGTTCGACGAAGGCGCGCATTGCGCCCGGGCCGCCGAACAGCTCGGCACGTCCCCGGACGCTGAGCCTGACGCTCGCGAGGCTCCCGAGATCGACGTAGCCGCGCGCGCCGGGCTCGGTGAGCAGGATCTGCTCGAGATCGGCAGCGAGCTTTGGCCAGGCGGCCGGAGCGCTCGGAAGCTCGTCGGACCTGCTCTGCACGTAGCGCGCCCATCTGAGGACCGAGGTCGGGCCGTCGACGGCGGTGATGCGCGGGTCGCGCTCGAGGTATTCGCTCAGCCCGTCGACCGCGCGCAGAAAGTCCGGGTCCAATGCCCGGCCGGGAGTGGTCTGCAACCAGAGCTCGACGACGTCGAGCCCGCTCAGCTGTCGGAAGCGCCGGGTGTCCTGCGCGACGCGCTCGCGCGGATTGACGTAGCTCAACGCGTCGGTCTCGAGCGGGAGTGGAGCGATGCGGCCGGGAATGCCAAAGAGCGCGGCCGCTCCGGCTGCCATCACGGCGATTGCGCCTGCCACCAGCACCCACCGGTAGCGGCGGGTCAACGGCACCAGAGCCGCAGCGAAGGACGCGAACCAGGCGGCAGCCGGCGTACGCGCCGCGCGCACTGCCGGCACTTGCAGCAGCGACTGGAGCGCAGGAAAGAAGGTGAAACTCGCAATCCAGGCCACGAGCAGCCCACTCGCGGTCCACAGGCCCATCTCGCGCACCGGCCGAATGTCGGAGACCGCCAGCGCGGCGAAACCGACGGCGGTCGCGAGAATCGAGGCCGTGCACGGCAGGAACTTGTCGGCGAGCGCCCGGGCGTGATGCTCGAGCCCGGTTGCAGCCCCGCTCGGGTCCAGGTAGCGCGACTGGATGTACACCAGTGTGGCAGTCGTCGTGACCATCACCGTGAGCGGTACGAGCGCCGACACCACCGTATGGGAGAAGCCGAGGAGGTCGCCCAGACCCATGGCGCTCGCAACCACGGCAGCGAGCGTCAGGACGACCGCCGCAAGCGTGCGCCACGAGCGGTAGACGATCAGCACCAGGCCGAGCAGGAAGACGCCGAAGAGCGGCATGAAGCGCTTCGTCGCCAGCCCCGTCTGCCGCTCGAGCCAGGCGTCGAGCCAGGGCGAGCCGACGCGCCGCACCGCCGTGAACGGGGAGCTCCGGGCCTCGAGCGGCCGAAGCTGCGCATCGATGGCCGCGAGTGCGCGGTCGCGCTCGGCCGGGGAGTGCACGCGCAGCTCGAGTGCGATGCCGAGATAGTGATCGCCGAGGAGTCCCGCGCGGCGGAAGAGTCCCGTGCCGGCCGCGAAGGCGCGCAGACGAGCGGTCTGAGCGGCGCTCACTGGTGCGCCGGGGATCGCCAGGCGGTAGAGGGTCAGCAAGCTGTGTGGCGCGACCCCGGGGATCCTTGCGAGCGCATTCTCGAGCTCGTCGGCGGCGCCGAGGACAGCGGGGCTCAGGGGATCGGGCGCCTCGAGGACGAGCAGCGCCTGCTCGCCGGTGGGGAACAGGCGCTCGAAGTCACGCGTCGCACGCGCGATCGGGTCGCCGGGAACCATGAGGTGCTCGATGGCGAGATCATCCGGTACGCGCAGCGCGCCGAACGCTCCGGCGATCGTGAGGAGGAGGAAGCTGAGCGCGATCCAGCCCCGCAGCTGCACAATGCGCCTGAAAATTCGCAGAGCCCCGGGCGAGGCGGGCGCACTCATCGAAGGGGCTCTCCTGCCGGCCGCGTAGTTCCCCGGCGCTCGCTAGATGATAGCCTAATGAGATGGGCGCACTGATTGCGGCCGCAGCCGTTACGCTGGTCTTCTGCGCCCCGGGATATCCGGGCGAGACCGGCGACGCGCAACCTTATGTCGATCAGTTCGCGCGCGCGGCAGCGGCAGCCGCCGGCTGGCCCGCGGGGAGCCTGGCCGCGGTCTACGATCCAACGGAGGCGGGCGGTCTCGCGAAACTCGCGCGCTCCGATGCGGCGCTCGCCTTCGTGCCGTATCCCTTCTTCGTCGAGCATGCAGCGCGACTACAGCTCGCGGCGCTGGTCGAGGCGGACGTGACCGATACGGGTCCGCGTCAGCGTTGGACGCTCATCGCCAGGCGCGGCCGCGTGAGCGGCGCGGCGTCGCTCGCCGGCCTCACGATCGTGAGCACGGCGGGCTACGCCCCGGAATTCGTCAAACACTCGGCACTCGCGGCATGGCCGCTCGCGGGCAACGTCCGTATCGAACCGACGGGTCAGGTGTTGAGTGCACTGCGGCGCGCGGCCGCCGGTGAGCCTGTGGTAGTGCTGCTCGATCAGACTCAGGCAACCGCCCTTGGAAGCCTGCCGTTCGCGAGCGAGCTGCAGGCGGTCGTGCAATCCCCCGAGCTGCCGGTCGCGGTGCTCGCCGTGGTCGGCTCCCGGGTGAGGGCGGCGCGGGTCGCGACCCTGCGGAGGGCGCTGCTCGCCCTTGGACACGATCCCGCCAATGCCGAGCTGCTCGCATCATTGCGCTTGCGAGGTTTCGTGCCGGCGGAGCCTCCGGGGCGCACGGCAGCGCCGTGAGGCGGTGGATCGCAGGAGCGGTGCTCGCGCTGATGGCGGCCGGCTGTGCAGCGCCGCCGCAGCAGCGGACGGAGAGCGCGCCGGCATCGATCGAGCTGCGGGTTGCGGCGATCACCGCCGCGGCGCGGCGCAGTGAGCACGAGCCGGATGCGAAAGTCCGCGCAGAGTTGGCCGAGGATGCGCGCAGCGAGGCAGAGGCGTGCCTCGCGAGCGAGCCGCAGGCGGCGGCTTGCCTCTACGGACACGCACTGGCGCTCGGCCTCGAGGCGCGCAGCCATCCCGCACACGTCGGCGAATGGCTCGGGAAGATGCTCGAGCAGCTCGCGGCCGCGGAGGCCGCCGACCCGGGCTACGATCAGGCGGGCCCGGCGCGCGTGCGGGCGCTGGTGCTGACCCGGGCGCCCGGATGGCCGCTCGGACCGGGGGATCCGGCGGCAGCGGTCATCGCCGCGCAGCGTGCGGTGAGCCTCCGGCCGCAATATCCGCCGAATCAGCTGGCATTGGCGGAAGCTCTGGCGAAGAGCGGAGACGCGCAGGCCGCGCGCGAGGCCTGGCGGCGCGCGCGAGACGAGGCGCTGGCGCAACCTGCCGCAGAGGAACGGGACGAGTGGCTGCGCGAGGCGGATCGGGCGCTGTCGCATTGAGCGTGAGTCGCTTGCGCTGTCAGGTCCGGCTTTCCGATTAACATTCTTTGTGGTCTCATTGGTCAGAGCGGCCGCTGACAGGCCGCCGAATCCGATTACCCGAATATCATGCTTGATCCACCGTCCCTGTCGCCGGCGGAAGCGCCGGCGGGCGGCATGAGCCGACCCGGAGCCGCCGGTACGGCGTATTCGCTCTACGTGCTGATTCTCCTGACCCTCGTCTACATCACGAATTTCGTCGATCGCATCGTGCTCGGCATCCTGGTCGGACCGATCAAAGCCGAGCTCCACTTGAGTGATACCGAGCTCGGGTTCATCGGCGGCACGGCGTTCGCACTCTTTTATACCGCTCTCGGAATTCCCATCGGCTGGTGGGCCGATCGCGTGAGCCGGGTCCGCATCATGACCGCGGCCGTTGCCTGCTGGAGCCTGTTCACGGCGCTGACCGGTTTTGCCCACAGTTTCCTGGCGCTGTTTCTCGCCCGCCTCGGGGTCGGCGTGGGGGAGGCCGGTGGGGTGGCGCCCGCCTATTCGCTGATCGCCGACTACTTTCGGCCCGGCTGGCGCGCCCGTGTGCTGGGTTTTTTCTCGCTCGGCATTCCGGTCGGCAGCGCTCTCGGCTACCTCCTTGGAGGTTATCTGACGACTGCCTTCACTTGGCGCTCGGCATTCATGCTGCTCGGCTCCGCCGGGGTGGTGTTGGCGCCTTTGTTCCTCCTGACGGTCCGCGAGCCTCCTCGCGGGAGGTTCGATGCCGCACCGGTCGGCAGCCGGGCCCCGGCACTGACCGAGGTCTGGCGCTGCCTCGCCGCCAAGCCCGCTTTCTGGCTCCTGTCGCTCGGGGCAGGGTGTGGCTCGCTCATGGGTTACGGGCTGCTCTTCTGGCTGCCCTCATTCTTCATACGCAGCGACGGAATGACCGTGCTCCAGGTGTCGCGGCTGCTCGGCGCGCTGCTGCTTCTCGGCGGAGTGCCCGGAATTCTTCTCGGCAGCTATCTCGCCGACCGGGTGGGCATGCGTGATCGGCGGGCCTACGCCCTGATTCCGGCATTGGCGTTTCTGTGCGTGCTTCCCTGCTACGCGCTGGGGACCGCGCTGCCGATGGGACCGGCCGCGTTTGTGTGCTTCCTGGTGCCCGCGGCGCTGCAGCTCGTATGGCTGGGCCCGGTCATCACGGCGATTCAGCACCTCGTGCCGCCCACCATGCGCTCGCTCGCCTCAGCCATCTTCCTCTTCATCAACAATCTGCTCGGCCTCGGGCTAGGCGCTTTGATCATCGGGGTCGCCTCCGACCAGCTCGCTGCCCGGTTCGGCAGCGCCTCGCTCCGCTATGCGATCCTCGGGGGTACGGTGTTCTACGTGCTGGCGGCCGGATGTTTCTTTGCGGCCGCTACGCGGCTGCGCCGCGATCTCGAGCCATTCGCCGGCTAGAACTCCTGGGCGCG
>DASPOP010000353.1:0-7514 GCA_035625955.1 Steroidobacteraceae bacterium
TCCGCTCCTCGATCCCATGCGCGGAGACCCGCGCTTTCAGGCGTTGCTGCACCGACTGCAGCTGCAGTAGAGGCGCCGGCTCACGTCTACGACGGTGCCCTGTGTCAATCGGCGCGCAGCGCAACTGCAGCGCGTCGCGCATCCGCTGCGCATTAAGTGAAGAAAAATGTCGCGGTGTTGCGCGTTTGCGCGACAACCTGACCGATGCTGCGCCTGCACTCGCGCCAAGCGCACTCACAATTCGTTGTCTCCTGTGATCTGCTGCGCGGACCCGCCGAGCCCCAGGCCACACACTTGCACCCATACCAAGGTCTCGCGTGAGGTTTCCCCAGTGGTTCTGACAGCAGTGGGATACCTGCTTCTCTTCCTCTCCGGTCTGGCCGTGGGCCTCTTTTGCTGGCTGAGCTACTCGAGCCTGACGAGCGCTGTGCGCCCGCCCAAGCCGCCCGCTCAGGACAGCTTCCTCGAGAATGCGGCGCGCGACATAACGCCGCCCATCGGCGCCGGAAGCCGCTGACCGCCGCAATCGCGGTTTGCGGAGCTCAGGCCGCCTTCGCGGCGCGCCCGGCGAGCGCCGTGCTGAAGAGCGCCAGCATGCGGCTCCAGGCCTTCTCCGCCTGCTCGTCGTTGTAGACCCGCGAGTCGGGCGGGCACCAGCCATGCAGCGCCCCGGCATAGACCTCGACCTCGGCGGGCACTTTGGCCTTCTCGAACGTCTCGCGCAGCACGGTCTTTTGCTCCGGCTGGCGCTGATCGTCGTTGGAAGCGATCGCGACCAGAAACTGCCCTTTGATCTTCGGAATCACCAGATGCGGGCTGTCCGCCTTGTCGGTCACCATGCCGCCGCCGTGGAACGAAGCCCCGGCGCCGACGCGCTCGGGAAGCGCCGCCGCCGTGCGCAGCGTGTACGGACCGCTCATGCAGTAACCCATGGTTCCCATGCGGCGCTTGCGATCGACCGAGGGCTGGGTGTCGAGCCACCCGACGAATGCGCGGGCGTCGGTGACCACGGACTCGGGACTCAAGCTGTTCATAAGCGCCATGAGCGCATCTCGCGTCGGCTTGTCATTGAAGTCCGGATTCTCCGGCGCGGTGGGGGCCCGCTTGGTCCGGTAGAAGGGATTCGGGACCAGCACCGCGTAACCCGCCTCGGCCAGTCGCCGGCCCATGTGCCGGAACGCCGGCCGGAGTCCAAAGATGTCCGGCCACATCAGCACTCCGGGATGCTTGCCCTCCCCGGGATGCACGAAGTAAGCGTCCGCCGTGCCGTCGGGAGTCTTGACCTCGACTTCGCCCTCCTCGATCCAGGCCGCGCCGGCGCCCGCCGGCAGGAGCGACGCCATCCCTGCGCCGAGCGTGAAGGCTCCGAATCGGCGCCGCGACAATTGTGTGGACTTCAGCTGATACTCAATCATGTCGTCCATCGAGTCGTTGTCGCACATGGATGCTCTCCGCACGCGAGACGGGCGCGCAGTATATCGCGCCGCTGACGGGTTCCGATGACGGCAGCGCCGTGAGCCGACGCCGCGAATCGCCGTGACTGTTCCCTGACTCAGTCGATGGTCACCAGCGCGAGCTTGCCCGCCCCGCTCTCGGCGAGCACCAGCCGGCCGTCGCGGGTCGGCATCATGTTGCGCACCACGCCGCCGCCGGAGGGAATCGCCCACGACTGGAATTTCTCGGTGCGCGGGTCGAAGCGCACCAGAGTGTTGGGCCGCACGCCCGATTCGCTGTACCAGATGACATCGTTCAGCGCAGTGATGCCATAGGGGAGCGACACCGCACCGCCGGGCGAGGCCCATTCGCGGGTCGCACCGCTCCGCGGATCGAGGCGGCCGATGTAGCCGCGCGCGTAGTCCGTGTACCAGATGGCATCGTCGGCGGTGATGCCTAAGCGGCGGGGGCGCGAGCCGGGATTCGGCAGGCCGTATTCGCGTACGGCCAACGTATCAGGATCGATTCGTCCGATGCGATTGGCACCAAACTCGGCGAAGAACGGTACGCCCTGCGAGCTCACCACGATCCCATAGGGCAGCGAGTGGGCCGCCGGCAGCGCTACCAGCCGCACCTCGCCGCTCTGCGGCGCGAGCCGCCCGATGAAGTTCGCTCCCTGCACCGTGAACCACAGCACTCCGTGCTGATCGAAGATCGCGGTGTGCGGATCGCGCGCACGCTCGTCGGGCATCCGGTAAGCCGTGATCACCCCGCTCGCCGGATCGAGCTTGCCGATGTAGCCGGCGTAGTTGGCGGTGAACCAGATGTTGCCAGCGGCGTCCGCCACCAACCCGTGGGGACCTGAGTCCGGAATGCTCGTCGGGTACTCCCTGATCGCACCCGACCCGGGGTCGATGCGCCCGAGCAGGCTCGCACGCTGCCCCGTGTACCAGATCGCGCCATCCGCGGTGGCGAGCGGATCGTGCGGAAACGCGCCCGGAGTGGCCACGGCCCACTCCTTGAAGCTGGCGCGGACACTGCCAGGAACGATACGTGCTGCCGGCGGCGGCCGTTCGGGAAAGGCATGCGCCAGATAATCCGCGAGCAGAGGTACCTGCTCCGGGGAAACCGTGGCGCCGAGCTTCGTCATGCGGCCGATGACGTTCTGCCAGCCCTCACGTGTGTAGCCCGGGTAAACGAGGCGGCCCGCATCGTGACAGACGACGCAGTTGCTGGCGGCGATGTCGCGGCCGTTGCCGGCGGGCAGTTGCTCGGCGTTCGCGGCACCCCGGCCCCACGCCGGGATCGTCAGCAGCAACAGCGAGCCCGCTGCCCCACCCCACAACGTTCTGCGCATGCTACTGGCCTCCGCCGACCGGCCGGGGCAGCGATCGTACACCCTCAGAAACAACAACGCCGCCCGCAGGCGGCGCATGTCATGAGCGGTGAGCCGTAGCGCTCAGTCGGCCGGGCGCTCCAGGCGGTCACGGATCACCGCCGCGAAGTGTCCGATCACCAGCGCGAACGTCACAGCAATCTCGATGCCAATCAGCAGTTCCATGCTTGATCTCCTTGAGTCTGTCAGCGGCGCGCATTCTAGTGGCCCACTGCGCCCCGCACAGTCCGTCTTTCGGGAGAGTGCACAGCTCACACTCGAGAGGGGCGCCGCCTCTCTCACGGCCAGATTCACGAAGATTTAACCTGCGCATGCTGCGAGCCGTGAACCCGAGCACGCTCTCACGGCCGCGAGCCGCGCGGATTCAGAACCGGTAGAGTGGCGCCCGTATCAACATGCGCAGCGGCAGGGGCTCCATGAAACTCGCTATCGAAGTGATCGGCTGGATCGGCGCCACCCTCATCGTCGGAGCGTACGCGCTGCTCTCGGCCGGGAAGCTCGAAGGTGACTCGCGCACCTATCACCTCATGAACATCTTCGGGGCGATCGGCTTCGTGGTGAACAGCGGCTGGAACGGCGCCTACCCCTCGGCCGCCCTCAACGTCGTCTGGCTCGGGATAGGCGGTTACGCGCTGCTCAAGCCGCGGCGGACACAACTCAAGAGCGGCGCGCCCGTTCATTAGCTTCGCCGCATCCCGGGTGCCGCCAACTGGCGACACATTGCAACCGATTTCAACTATTCACTGCCCGCCCAGCTCTCGGTGCGAGCCCTCCGGTTCCCGGGTGACTGCTTTGTGCGAACCGATCGGCTATAAGTAAGTCCAAGTCCCGATCAGGGGGAGCCGGCTCCATGTTTTCGAATCGTCTAGGTGTCGCAATAGTCGCGTTGGTCGGAATGATGGCCGCCTCGGCAACCGCGCCTCCGCGCCCAGTCCCGAAACATCCGGCAGTGGCAGCGGGCAGCGCGCCGCTCCTGGCTTTCGGCGGCCGCAGCCCCGAGCAGCAGCTAAGCGGCATCGGCGGCAAGCTCGACGCGGCGCTCGCCGATCTCAGCCGTCATGCAGGTCTCGCCCGTCCCGATCACCTGCTCGAGGACCTGCACTCATTGAGCCCCGCCGCGCGCTTCATGCAGCGCAGCCCGGGCGCGGAGCCCCTGGTGGCGGTGGATGCGGTGACGCGCGGCGACCCGCAGCGCCTCAAGGACGCGCTCGTCGGCCTCGGGCTCGAGCATCCGGCCGTATTCCGCAACGACGTCGGCGGCTGGCTGCCGGTGAGCGCGATCGACGCCGCGGCCGCGCGCTACGAGGTCGCCTCGGTGCGGGCAGCGCTCTCCCGCGCGCGCGGCGTGGTCGCGACGCAGGGAGATTTCGCGCAGGACAGCGCCACGCTGCGCGCGGATGTGCCTGGCCTCGATGGCACGGGCATCACGGTCGGCATTCTCTCGGTCAGCTACGACTGCTACTCCGTGTATGCCGCGAACCAAGGGAAAATCGTAAACAACGTGCCCGATCCGCCCCCTTCGGGTACCACGGGTTACGCTCCCAATACCTTCACGGCCGACGCCGCGAGCGATGTGTCGACCGGAGCACTGCCCGCGGGTGTCAACGTGCTCGAGGAGGCCGGCGGCCCCCCCACTGCTGCCGACACCCAGCCTTGCATAGAGACCTTCGGCTACCCGTACCAACTGCCTTTCACCGACGAAGGGCGCGCGATGCTGCAGATCGTGCACGCCGTAGCTCCCGGCGCGGGCCTCGCCTTCTACACCGCCGTGAACAGCGAGGCGGACTTCGCCAACGGCATCCAGGCACTCGCCAACGCCGGCGCCAAGGTTATTGCCGACGACGTCGGCTACTTCGACGAGCCCTTCTTCCAGGACAGCCTGGTCTCGCAGGCAATCGACACGGTCGCATCGCAGGGAGTCGCCTACTTCTCTGCCGCCGGCAACGACGGCAATCTCGCGTACGACGCCGCGCCCCCGCTGTTCAACGCCGGGAGCGGCCCGGAAGCCGGCGAGACGAGGCTCAACTTCGACGCATCCGGCAAGACCATGGCTCCGGCCCTGACAGTCAAAGTCCCGCCGCTGTTCCCGGGCGAGTTCATCGCAGTAGTACTGGAGTGGGACCAGCCGTTCCTGACCGGTGTCTACCCGGGTAACCCCGGCAGCACGCCCGGTGCGACGAGCCGGCTCGATCTGTGCGTGAGTGTCCCGCCCGGCACGGGCGTCACGATTTATAGCTATCCGACCTTCCCCCAGCAAGTGACGTGCACCGGCCCCAACGCGACGGGGACGGATCCGGTACAGATCCTCATCGTCGCGAACCCCGCGAATGCCTTCGGCAACACCACCGGCACGACCATTTCCGTGAGCGTCGGCCTCGTCAACGGCAGCCCGATGCCGGGACGCATCAAGCTCGCGTGGGAAGACGACGGCGCAGGCAGCATGTTCACCAATTTTGCGCCCACCAATAACGCGACGATTCAGGGCCATCCGGGAGCCGCGGGCGCGGCGGCGGTTGGGGCGGCTTTCTTCCCCGATACTCCGCTCTGCGGCGTCACGCCGGCAGTGCGCGAGGTGTATTCCTCGTACGGCGGCGCTCCGATTCTGTTCGACACGTCGGGGAATCGACTCGCCGCGCCGGTCGTGCGGCAGAAGCCTGACTTCGTCGGCCCCGACGGCACCAACACCACGTTCTTCGGCTTCCAGATTGCCGGGACTCCCTTCGTCGACAATTCGACCGTTCCCCAGTGCGCCAACGTCGCGGGCTTGCCGAACTACTTCGGCACCTCCGCCGCAACGCCGCACGCCGCAGGCCTGGCAGCACTCTTGCTGCAGGCGAATCCCAGCGTCACGCCGACTGACATCTACCAGGCCGTCAGCTTTACTGCCGCGCCGATGGTCAATCCTTCGCCGGACCTCACGACGGGCTACGGCTTCATTCAGGCGGGAGCGGCCCTGGCGTGGCCCAACATGAGTGTCACGCCGTCGAGCATCGACCTCGGTCAGTCGGCGACTCTCAGATGGAACGCCGCCAACGTCAACACCTGCACAGCGACTGCGGGTTTCAACTCGAATGCCATCAGTGGCAGCATGAATGTCACACCGAACGCCGCAGGTGCAATCACCTACACCATGAAGTGCACCAACGCGGCGGGCAACGCGACGGAGAACGCAACGCTCACCGTCAACGCGCTGCCGAGCGTGAGTACCAACTCTCTTCCGAGCGGTCAGGTGGGAGTCGCTTACAGTACGGCGCTCGCCGTTACCGGCGGGACGGCGCCGTACTCATGGACCCTGACCAGCGGGATGCTCCCGAGCGGCTTGTCGCTTGCGTCCAACGGAGCGATCACGGGCACGCCTACCGCGACCGCCTCGAATGTGGCGCTGACCTTCAAGGTCACCGATTCCGCTAATCCCGCCCAGAGCAGCACCGCAAGTCTGTCATTGACGATTGCAGCCGCAAGCTCCGGCGGTGGCGGTGGTGGCGGCGGCGGTGGCGGACTCGACATTTTGACGCTGCTCGCGCTCGCGGGCCTCGGGCTGGCGCGATTGATGCGCGCCGCACGGTCGGAGAGTCCCGCCTAGTCCGCCAGCACGTCGGCGAATACGAACCCGTCGCGCTCGACGACTTCGCCGACACGTACCGCGATCGGCGCGGCGAACATCGGCCCCGCCGACACCACGGTGTGAAACTCGCCGTTCTCGCCGCAGGGATCGACTTCCCGCGGCAGATCATCGAGCAGCCGCTTGTCGAACCGACGTCCGGCGAATGACCGGTCGAGGCGCTTCGGGTCGATGCAGGTCAGATGCACGACGAGCCCGCTCGCGAGCATGGCGCGCGCGAGCTGCGCCGTGTCGCGCCGCCACAGCGGGAAGATCGCGCTCATCCCGAGCGCGGCGAGCTGGCGCTCGCGGTAGGCGCGTATGTCCTCGAGATACAGATCGCCGAAGACGATGTGCCGCACGCCCTGGCTCCTCAGGCGCTCGCAGGCCTCGCCGAAGCGCGCCTCGTAGATCTCGTTCGAGCAGGGGCTCGGCAACATCACCCGCTCCGAGGGCAGGCCGAGCGCGGCAAGCTGGCGGTCGAGGAGGCTCGAGCGCACCCCGTGCATCGCCACCCGATCGTAGGCTTCGCTCAGCGTGGTGATCGCGCCCACGACCTCGGCGAGCCCTCGCGTGCGGGCCTCGTGCAGAGCGTAGGCGCTGTCCTTGCCGGAGCTCCAGGAGATGAACGCTTTGGGCGGCCTCAGCACCTGAACATTATCGACTGTAATCAATTTATTAGAGAACCTCTCGCGGGAGCACGAATGGCGCTCCGGCTCGTTGCCGGATTGGGGTGCGCGGCGCATGATTTGAGCGTGTCAACGGAACGCCGGCCCGCACGTTGAGCGAATGCGCGGCGGCGCCTGTTCGTACGCTTTGAGGTTGAGACATATGACCAAGCGGCTTCTCTGCAGCGCGTTCCTGGGCCTGCTGGCCCTCTCCCTGGCGGGGTGCGCCCTGCAGGTCAGATCCGACGTGAACCGCACGGCGTTTCACCCGGGCCAGTGCCATACGTTTGCGTTTCTCGGCTCCTTCCGCACCGATAACCCGATGCGCGGCACGGTGGCCAATCCGGTGAACGAGAGCCGGCTGCGTGCCGCGATCACGGCTCACATGCAGTCGATCGGCGTGCCGCTCGCGAAG
>DASPOP010000354.1:0-4824 GCA_035625955.1 Steroidobacteraceae bacterium
AGGACGACCACATCCTCTGGACCTGCGATTGCGACAAGTTCCGCCGCCAGGCGGGGCAGCGCGAGCCGCTCTGGTGCAAGCACATCGCCAAGGCAGCGGCGCGCCGCTCGCTCGAGCGGCTGACGCGCCGCGTGGCCGTCAGCCGCGGCTAGGAAACCCCGACCACCGCATCTCGCTCGTGGTCGAGCCGCGGCGGGCTGCGCCGGCGTCTTGAGGGGGTGCGATGGCCGTTCGCAGGGTGCTGAAGATGGGCGAGCCGCTGCTGCGGCAGGTCGCCGCTCCGGTGACGGGCTTCGATGAAGAGCTGGCGTCGCTGGTTGCCGACATGAACGACACCATGCGGGCGCTGAGCGGCGCGGGGATCGCCGCCCCGCAGATCGGCGTGGGCCTGCGCGTGGTGATCTTCGAGCTCAAGGACAATCCGCGCTACCCGCAGTTGAGCCCGGTGCCTTACACGGTGCTGGTGAATCCGCAGCTCACGGTCCTCGATGGAGAGCAGGAGGAGGGCTGGGAAGGGTGTCTCTCCGTGCCCGGGCTGCGCGGCCTCGTGCCGCGCTATCGGCATTTGCGCTACCAGGGGTTCGATGCCGCCGGCCGCCCCATCGACCGCACGGTCGAGGGCTTTCACGCGCGCGTCGTGCAGCATGAAGTCGACCACCTCGATGGCATACTCTATCCGCAGCGGGTGCGCGACCTGCGCAACTTCGGGTTCGAGGACGTGCTCGCCGGACAGATGACGCCGATGCCGGACTGAACGCATGAGCGCCAGGGAGACTCGCATGACTCACCACGCCAGCGGGCCCTTCGACGTCAAGGTGACGCCGCAGAAGCCGGACACGCAGATCGCACGCAGCGCGAACCTCGGGCGGCTCACCATCGACAAGCGGTTTCACGGCGATCTCGAGGCGAGCGCCAAGGGCGAGATGCTCGCCACGCAGAGCGAGGTGAAGGGCTCGGCCGGCTACGTGGCGCTCGAGCGCGTGACCGGCAAGCTCCAGGGACGCAGCGGCAGCTTCGTCCTGCTGCACAGCGCCACCATGAAGCGCGGCACGCCCGAGTCGACCATCACCGTCGTGCCCGACTCCGGCACCGGCGAGCTCGCGGGTCTCATGGGAAGCATGCGCATCAAGGTGGCCGCCGACGGCGCCCACTCCTACGAATTCGATTTCAGGATCGAGCCGCGGCCGGCCGGCTGACGCGCACGTCGCGCTCCATGCGGATGGCGGCTTCGATTCCCTGGTAGTAGCCCGGGACGCGTCCCACCTCGCGATAGCCGAGCGCGCGGTAGAAGTCGCGCGCCGCCTCGTTCTGCGCGCGCAGCTCGAGCCCGATGATGAAGGTGCCGGCGGTGAGCGCGCTCTCCTCCAGCCAGGTCACCAGCCGCCGGGCGATGCCGCGGCGGCGGTGCGCGGGGTCGACGGCGAGCAGATTCAGGTGAGCGACGTCGTCGGCGTAGCGCATGATGGCGAAGCCGGCGATGGTGCGATCGCTGCGTGCGGTCAGCACCACGCTCTCGGGGTGGCGCACATACCAGCGGATCCGCTCCGCGCCCCACGCCGGGCGCAGACCCGACTCGATGAGCGCGTGCGACATCGCCGCGAGGCGCGCCGCGTCGGCGACAGCGGCTGGCTCGAGGCGATAGTCCTGCACGGCGTACCTTCAGGCGAGCGTATGGAAGACGTGCTGGACGTCGTCGTCCTGCTCCAGGCGGTCGATCAGCGTGAGCACCTCGGTGGCCTGCGCCTCCGGCAGCTCCGTGGGTACCGTGCAGATGTACTCGTGCTCGGCCGAGAGCGGGGCGATGCCGCGCGCCTCGAGCGCCTCCTGCAGCTTGCCGAAATCGGCGAACGCGCAGCGGATCACGAGCTGCGGCTCGCCCTTCTCACCCGTGCTCTCGCCCATCTCCTCGAGCCCGTGATCGATGAGATAGAGCTCGAGGTCGTCCTGGTCGATGCCGGCGGGATCGAGGCGGAAGACGCCCATCTTCTTGAACAGGAAGCTGACGCTGCCGCTGGTGGCGAGGTTGCCGCCGTTCTTGGTGATGATGTTGCGCACCGCCGCCACGGTGCGCGTCGGATTGTCGGTCGCGGTCTCCACCAGCAGCGCCACGCCGTGCGGCGCGTAGCCTTCGTAGAGCACCTGATGGTAGTTGGCCGCATCCCGCCCCGAGGCGCGCTTGATCGCGGCCTCGATCCGGTCCTTGGGCATGTTGACGGCGCGCGCGTTTTGGATCATCCGGCGCAGGGTCGGATTCGAGGCGGAGTCCGGGCCGCCCGACTTGACCGCCATGGTGATGTCCTTCGCGATGCGGGCGAACTGCTTCGCCATGCGGTTCCACCGCGCGAACATCGTGTGCTTGCGGACTTCGAAGATGCGGCCCATGGCGGGCTATTGTAGCGCGCCGCAGCCGCGCGTTTAGGCGGCTACTTGTGGTGGCATCGCCCTTAATGCGCCGGCAAGACGCTGGAGCGTTACGCGAGTTGCGCGGACAGCAGACGCATGCGCCGGCGCTGGCGGCTGAGCGCGCGCTCGATCTCGCGCAGCTTCGCCTGCAGCTCCGACTGCTGCCAGTGCTCGATGACCGCGCGGCGCTTCTCGTCGAGCCACTGCTCCTTGACGCGCGCCCAGTCGGCGATCGCGGCGAGGAAGGCCTCGTATTCATGCGCGACGCGCGCACGCAGCTGCTCGATGTGCGAATGGCCCGCGCTGGGAAGATCGGCGAGCCGTTTCTCGGCGCGCTTGAACTGCTGGGCGAGCAGCGCCCGCTGGATCTGGAACCAGGGTGTGCGCTTCAGGCGGCGTGTCACCCCGACGAACGCCAGACCGGCGATCAGCCACTTGGTCGGATCCCACTGCCACCAGCGCACGCCGTTGCGATAGTCGTGGGCAAAGATGTGGTGGAAGTTGTGGTAGCCCTCGCCGTAGGTCACCACCGCCAGCGCCGGGTTGTCGCGCGCGGTGTTGTCCTCGGTGTAGGGGCGCGTGCCCCACATGTGGGCCAGGGAGTTGATGAAGAGGGTGACGTGATGGCTCCACACCAGGCGCAGCACGCCGGCGAGGATCAGCATGCCCCACAGGTCGTGAAAGATGATGCCGGCGAGAATCGGCAGGCCGAAGTTCAGCCCGACCGCCAGCGGCACGTAGTAGCGGTGCTGGAAGGCGAGCAGCCGGTCCTTCTTCAGATCCGGAATGTTGCTGAAGTCGGGCTTGCCGCTCGGGTACTCGCGCAGCATCCAGCCGATGTGCGAGAACCAGAAGCCGCGCCGCGCCGAGTACGGGTCGCGATCGAAATCGTCGACGTACAGATGATGGTTGCGATGCCCGCTGCACCAGATGAAGGCGCTGTTCTGCAGCGCCATGGTGCCGAACACCAGATAGAAGATGCGCAGGCCCAGGCGGGCCTCGTAGGTGCGGTGCGCCCACAGGCGATG
The DNA here is from genome assembly GCA_035625955.1 of Steroidobacteraceae bacterium. Classification (GTDB taxonomy): domain Bacteria; phylum Pseudomonadota; class Gammaproteobacteria; order Steroidobacterales; family Steroidobacteraceae; genus 13-2-20CM-66-19. The sequence continues at coordinate 3,432 of DASPOP010000354.1, forward strand.
GTAGCCGCCGGTGATCGACATGCCGTTGGCGAGCAGGAAGAAAGCGAAGATGCCCCAGTCGGCGCCCGTAAAGCCGTACTTGAGGCCGTACCACGGCACGAGCACCGCCGCGGCGACGAACGTGAGCGCAAACATCAGGGCGTTCGCCCAGATCAACGGCGGCTTGGCGGGAGTTGCGGACATGCGGTGGCTTGGGCCCCTTATCGGCAAGGCGGCGTAAGTTAACATGGCGGCCTGCCGGAAGTGGGACTTACGTCAAAAATGAGAGGGGGCTGAGCTATGCCGTGGCAGTGGCGGGGGCGGTGCCTGACCGCGGCCCTGGCGGCCCTGACGCTCTCGCAGCCGGCGTGGGCAGAACGCGTCTATGTCTCAAATGAGGACGACGGCACCGTCGCCGTAGTCGACGCCGATCGCGGCGCGGCAATCGCCGCGATCGCGGTCGGCAAGCGCCCGCGGGGCCTCGCACTGAGCCCCGATGGCAAGCTCCTTTATGTCGCGGTGAGCGGGGTGCCGAAGTGCCCGCCGCCGATCACGGACGAGGAGTGCGCGAAGCTCCCGCGCGACCCGGCGGCCAACGGCGTTGCAGTCGTCGACACCACGAAGCTCGAGCGCACGCGCCTGCTGACCGGCGTCTCGGATCCCGAGCGCGTCGCGGTGAGCCGCGACGGGCGGCGGCTTTACGTCTCGGAGGAGGATGCGGCGCGGCTCGCAGTGCTCGACGCCGCGCGCGGGCTCGTTCTCGCCACGGTACCCGCCGGCCGCGAGCCGGAGGGCGTGCGCGTGTCGCCGAACGGACGCTGGGTGCTGGTCACCAGCGAGGAAGACAACACCGTCACCATCGTTGACACAAGGTCGAATGCGATTCTCGGCAAGGCTACTGTCGGAACTCGTCCGCGCGATCTCGCCTTCTCTCCGGACAGCCGCTTCGCCTATGTCTCCGGGGAGGCGGACGCGAGCCTCTATCGGGTCGCGGTTCCCTCCGGTGCGCCGGCGGCGGAATTCTTCAAGCTCCGACGCGAGGTGCGCCCCATGGGCGTCGCGCTCGATGCCGGGCGTGGACGGCTCTACGTGGGGGCGGGCCGCGCCGGCACGGTGGCGGTGGTGGCGCTCACGGGACCGAGCCTGATCACCGAGATCGCCTGCGGCGCACGCCCCTGGGGCGTCGCCCTCGGCGCAGGCGGGCGGCGGCTCTACAGCCCGAACGGCCCCTCGGGTGACCTCGCGATCGTCGACACGGAGACCCTGGCCGTAACGGCCCGCATCCCGACCGGCAAGGGACCGTGGGCGGTGGTGGCAGGGCCCTGACGGCGTGCTACCGTTGCGCCCCCATGAAGCGGCTGCGGCGATTCGGGCTGACGTTCACCGGGCTGGCGCTCGCCGGCGCTGCGCTCGC
>DASPOP010000355.1:0-30273 GCA_035625955.1 Steroidobacteraceae bacterium
TTCAGCGGGCGGCCGACGCCCTTGGCGCCGGCGGCGAGATTGCCGCGGTGGTCCTCGCCCGAAGGCATACGGGCGAGCGCATGGGGCGCCGGCTCGCCGTCGATGAGCAGCACGCGCGCGTCGCCCGAGGTGGCGATTTCGGGGAGATAACGCTGCACGATCGCGAAGCGCTGGCCGTAGTGGGTGAGCGTCTCGAAGACGACGCGGGCGTTGGGGTCGCCCTGGCTGAGCACGAAGATCGAGCGTCCGCCCATGCCCTCGAGCGGCTTGACGACGACGCGGCCATGCTCGCGCAGGAACGCGCCCATCTCGCCCATGTCGCGCGTCACCAGCGTCGGGGCGCAGCACTGCGCGAACCAGGCGGTGTAGACCTTCTCGTTCATGTCGCGCAGCCCCTGCGGCCGGTTGACCACGAGAGCCCCCTGGGCCTCGGCGCGCTCGAGGATGTAGGTGCTGTAGACGTACTCGGTATCGAAGGGCGGATCCTTGCGCATCAGGATGCAGTCGAGCCGGCCCAGGGGCTCGGTCAGCGGCTCGCCCAGGGTGAACCAGCTCCTGGGATCGGCCCGCACGGTGAGGGGGCGGGTGCGGCCGATGGCGATGCCGTCGCGCAGCATGAGGTCGCCCTGCTCGAGGTAGCTCAGGGCGAAGCCGCGCTTCTCGGCGGCCAGCAGCATCGCGAGCGTCGAGTCCTTGGCGTACGCGATGGCGCCGATCGGATCCATCACCACGCCGAGTCGTCTGGCTGTGCTCATCGGGGGCTGATTATGCTCAGGCGCGCGCAAATCTGCCTGCCCGCGCGCGGCTTCGGGGTGGCCGCCGGCGGCGGCCCGCCAGGCCCCTCCCGACCTTTGAAAAACGTGACGTGCGTGGCATAGCAGGGGGTATACCGATATGTTAAAACCCGCCTGCGCTTGCCTCTGCGTCAAGGGGGCCGTGAAACTACGGCCGCTTGTTTGGACGGTGCGCCGCCGGTGGGGTTTTGGCCTGGTTCTGGCCTGACTTTCGCGGCGATTTCTCTAGCCGCCACGCCGGAGGCGGCGTGGCCTGTAAGGAAGGAGTTGCCTGACCGTGACCGGCAGCAACGCTAAGCTCCAGGGACTCAAAGTACTGGTGATCGACGACAGCAAGACGATTCGGCGCACCGCCGAGACGCTGCTGGCCAAGGAAGGCTGCGAGGTGTTCACGGCGATCGACGGCTTCGACGCGCTCGCCAAGATCGCCGACCACCAGCCCGACATCGTCTTCGTCGACATCATGATGCCGCGCCTGGACGGCTATCAGACCTGCTCGCTCATCAAGCACAACAAGGTCTTCCGCGCCATTCCGGTGATCATGTTGTCCTCCAAGGACGGCCTCTTCGACCGTGCGCGCGGCCGGATCGTCGGCTCCGAGCACTACCTCACCAAGCCTTTCACCAAGGACGAGCTGCTCTCCGCGATCGAGACTCATATCGGGAGATGATGGCAATGCCCCTGATCCTGATCGTCGACGACTCACCGACCGAAGTGCACGTCATGCAGAAGGCGCTCGAGAAGCACGGCTACCGCACCGCCGCGGCTGCCGACGGCGCCGAGGGTGTGCGGCTGGCGCGCGAGATGAGTCCCGACCTGATCTTCATGGATATCGTCATGCCGGGCATGAACGGCTACCAGGCCACCCGCGCGCTGGCCAACGATCCGCGCACCCGCACCATTCCCATCATCATGGTCACCTCCAAGGGCCAGGAGACCGACCGCATCTGGGGCCTGCGCCAGGGCGCGGTCGACTACATGGTGAAGCCCGTCTCTCCCGATCAGCTGGTCGCCAAGGCCCAGGCGACACTGGCCGCGTGAGCCGCGCGCTCGCCGCGTGCCCGCACACCTCCGCCCATGCCCGAGCCGGTAACCCACTCCGAGACCGATCTCAAGGCCCTCCGGGACCGGCCGTTCGAGCTGCTCGCCGAGCTCGAGCGCCGGGGACGTGCGGTCTCGGCGCAGGTGAGCGAGCAGGCCACGAGCGGACGCGAGTGGGTCGGGGTGGCGCTGCGCATGGCGGGCGACCTGTACCTGGTGGCGCGCGAGGAGACCCGCGAAGTGCTGGGCGTCCCCGCGAGCACCACGCGCGTGCCGGGCGCCAAGGCCTGGATTCGCGGCCTCGCCAACGTGCGCGGGCAGCTGCTGCCGATCGTCGACCTGCGGCAGTTCCTCGGCAGCGGCGTCACGCCCGTCACGCGCAACACCCGCGTGCTGGTGGTGAATCACCGCGAGATCCCCGCGGGCCTGCTGGTGGATGAGGTGCTGGGCTTCCGCCGCTTCGCCGAGAGCGAGTTCTCGGGCGACGCACCGCCGACGGTGGCGCGCTGCGAGCGCTATCTCGCCGGGGCCTTCCGCCGGGCGCAGGAGCAGTGGCCGGTACTCTCGCTGCGCTCGGTGCTCGAAAGCCCGGCGTTTGCGGAGGCGGCGGCATGAGCCTGACGGCATTGCTCGCGCTCGCGGCGCTGCTGGTCGCCGGCGGCGGCGCCGCGGACTACCTGCTCTATCCGCCGACCCGGGCGCTCGTCTCCTGGGTGCCGCTCATCCTCGCCGCCGCGGCGCTGCTCGCGTTGCTCGGCACGCTGTTCGTGGCGCTGCGCACCGGGCGCGCGGCTGCGCGGCAGCGCGCCTCGGCGGATGCCCGGCTGGAGGAGAACGACCGCAACCAGCAGGCGATCCTGCGGCTGCTGGACGAGCTCTCGAGCCTCGCCGACGGCGATCTCACCGTGCAGGCGACGGTCACCGAGGACATCACCGGCGCGATCGCCGATTCGATCAACTACGCGGTCGATGCGCTCCGGGGCCTCGTCACCACCATCAACGCCTCCGCGATCCAGCTCGACTCGGCCACCCGCCAGACCCAGGCGTTGTCGGCGCACCTCGCCAAGGCCTCGGGCGCGCAGTCGAAGCAGATCGCATCCGCCACCGAGAACGCCGCCAACATGGCGGGCTCGGTGGAGGAGGTGTCGGGCAACGCCGAGCGCGCCGCGGACGTCGCGCGCCACTCGGTCGAGGTGGCCCACAAGGGGGGCGATGCGGTGCGCCGGACCATCGACGGCATGAACACCATCCGCGAGACCATCCAGGAGACTTCCAAGCGCATCAAGCGCCTCGGCGAGTCGAGCCAGGAGATCGGCAACATCGTCGAGCTGATCAACGACATCGCCGAGCAAACCAACATCCTGGCGCTGAATGCCTCGATCCAGTCCTCGATGGCCGGGGACGCCGGCCGCGGCTTCGCCGTGGTGGCGGACGAGGTGCAGCGGCTCGCCGAGCGCGCCGCCAACGCCACCAAGCAGATCGAGGTGCTGGTGCGCACCATTCAGACCGACACCAACGAGGCGGTCGTCTCGATGGAACGCAGCACCACCGACGTGGTCGGCGGCGCGCTGCTCGCCGAGAACGCCGGCGCCGCGCTCGAGGAGATCGAGCAGGTGTCGAACCAGATCGCCAGCCTGGTGCAGAACATTTCCTCGAGCGCCCGCGCCCAGACGAGCGCCGCGCAGGGCATCGCCCGCAACATGCAGGTCCTGAAGGAGATCAGCGCGCAGACCGCCGAGTCCACCAACGCCACCTCGATCGCGATCGCCAAGCTCGCGGAGCTCTCCGCGGGGCTGCGCAAATCTGCGTCCGGCTTCCGCCTGCCCGGCAGCGGCACCGCCGGCAGCAGCGTGCGCCTGAAGAAGCTCGAGGACGCGACGCTCAATACCGCCAAGGTGCGCCAGATAGCCTCGCTCGGCGGCTCCTGAAGGTAACGAAAACAAGCGCATGCCCGAAGTCGCATCCCAGACACTCGAGCTAGTCGGCCGCGAAGTCACCGCCACCCTCACCGAAGCACGCGGCGCGCTCGAGAACTACGTCGAGCAGCCCGACAACGTGCCGCTGCTCGAGCGCTGCGCGCAGGACCTGCACCAGGTACAGGGCGTGCTGCGGGTGCTCGAGATCTACGGCGCGGCGCTGCTCGCCGAAGAGATGGAGCACGTGGCGCAGTACCTGATCGCCACGGTGAACGAGCGCAAGGGCCAGGCGGAGAGCCTCGATGCCCTGATGCGCGCCATGGTGCAGCTGCCGAGCTACCTCGACCGCGTGCTCGCCGGCGGGCGCGATCTCGCGCTGGTGCTGCTGCCGCTGCTGAACGACCTGCGCGCGGTGCGCGGCCATGCGTTGCTGTCCGAGGGCACGCTGCTGCTCCTCAACCTGAAGTCCGACAAGCAGGCGCAGCCGCAGGCCGCCACGGCGGGCGAGCCGCCGATGACCGTCGAGCAATGGGCGCGGCGGCTGCGCGCGCGCTATCAGCAGGGGCTCATCGGCTGGATCCGCGGCGAGCGTCCCGAGCAGAACCTCGAGGTGCTGGCGGCCGTGTCGCACAAGCTCGAGCAGATCGCCACCCGCCAGCCGGTGTTCCAGCTCTGGTGGGTGGTCGGCGCGGTCATCGAGGCGCTGCAGCACAACGGGCTCGAGGGCGGGCAGTCGGTGAAGCGCCTGCTGGGGCTCGGCGATCGCGAGATGCGCCGCCTCTACGAGCAGGGCGAGGCGCGCTATGCGCAGACGCCGCCGATCGAGCTCCTCAACAACCTCCTTTATTACGTCGGGCGCGCGGAGTCGACCGGCGGCCGGGTGAGCGCGGTGCGCGCCTCGTTCCGCCTCGCCGAGCTGCTGCCGGTGGACGAGAGCATCGAGCAGGAGCGCGAGAACCTGTCTGCGCCGTCGGTGAAGCTCATGCAGACGGTGGCCGCGGCGATCCGCGAGGACCTGGGGCGCGTCAAAGACGTGCTCGACATCTTCGTGCGCCGCGGCGCCGGCCAGCCGCCCGAGCTCGCCCCGCAGGTCGAGATGCTGCGCAAGATCGGCGACACGCTGGGCGTGCTGGGCCTCGGCGAGCTGCGCAGCAGCATACAACGCGAGACCGAGCGGCTCGAGAAGATCGTCGGCGGGTCGCTGCCGGCCGATGAGAGCTCGCTGGTCGAGATCGCCGCGACCCTGATCAGCGTCGAAGACCGTCTCGACGACCGGCTCGTCGGGCTCATCCTGCCCAAGGACAAGGAAGGCCCCGAGGAGAGCGACGATACCGACTTCCAGCAGGTGCAGGCCGCGGTACTGCGCGAGTGCATCGTCAATCTCGCGCGCATCAAGGAGGCCATCACGCAGAGCGTCGGCGGAACCCTCGACGCCGCCGGCCTCGACAGCTGGCAGGAGCTGATGCGGGGTATGAAGGCGGGACTGCTGATGCTCGGCAAGGCGCGCGCGGTCGAGGTCATCGAGGCGATCACCACGCAGCTGAAGCGGGTCATGCAGCCCGGCATCCACGTGCTGCCGCCCGGGTTCGTCGACCGCCTCGCCGACGCCATCGTCAGCGTCGAGTACTACATGGAGACGCTGCAGGCGGGACGCTCGGATCCCTGGTACATGCTCGACAATGCGCAGGTGTGCGTGAAGGCGCTCGAGGAGCAGCCGACGCCCTCGGTGCCGACCGTCGAGCCGCTCGACCCCAACGCCTACACGCGCACCGTGGCGATTCCCACGGCCTCGCCGCTCGCAGTGGCCGCCGCCGACGCGCGCGCCGCGGCGCCGACGCTCTCGCCCTCGGCGACCGGCAAGCTCGCCCAGCTCGCCGAGAACGCCGACCCCGAGCTGGTGAAGCTCTTTATCGAGGAGGCGCGCGAGGAGCTCGAGAAGATCCAGCGCGGCTTCCCGGCGTGGGACCAGAATCCGCTCGAGCACAGCGCGCTGGTGACGGTACGCCGCTCGTTCCATACGCTGAAGGGCAGCGGCCGCATGGTCGGCGCGCGCGAGCTGGCCGAGTTCGCCTGGGCGATCGAGAATCTCCTCAACCGCCTGCTCGACAACACGCTGACCCGCTCGCCGCCGATCCTCGAGGCCCTGCGCGCCGCCGCCGCAGTGTTGCCGGAGCTCATCGAGCAGCTCGACGGGGGTCCGCCGCCGCAGGCCGACACCGGCGCGATCGTGGCGCGCGCGCACGCGCTCGCCGCCGGGCGCGGCGCCCCGGCTGCGCCGCCGGCGCCGGCGGAGGACGAGGCCGCGGCCGAATCGCCCACGGCCGTGTTCGTCGAACCCCCACCTATTCAGCGGCGGCCCGGCACGCCTGCGCCGCGCGCGCCGCAGTCGCGTGCCATGCCGAGCGGGCTGATGGATGTGCTCGAAGGGGTCAACACCCTGGTCGGCGGCGACTTCGAGACCGTCGCCTCCGCGTCGGCCGCGGAGCTCGCGCTCACCGGCACGCGGCCCGGCCTGCAGGACGACACACTGCGCGAGATCTACGCGCGCGAGACCGCCACGCACATCGCCGCCGTGCGCGCCTGGCTCGCGCGCGAGGCCGCGCTGCCCGAGCCGCACATCCTTCCCGAGGAGGTCTATCGCGCCTGCCACACGCTCTCGGGGAGCTCGAAGATGGCGCAGGCCCGCCACGGGATCCGTCTCGCCGAGCCGCTCGATCACTGGCTGCGCCGCGTGTTCGGCAGCGGCCTGGGGCTGCGGAGCGAGGACCTGGTGCTGGTCGGCGAGTGCATGGCGGCGATGCACGCGGTGGCGACGCACCTCGACGAGCCGACCGGCTACTTCCTCTCTCACTGGCCGCTGCTCGAGCGCATCGAGAAGGCCGAGCGCAACCTCGATCAGCGCGTCGCCGCGGCGGGCGGGCACGCGCCGCCGGCTCCCGCGGCCACTGCGGCCGCACCGGCCGCGCCCGCCGCGGAGGGCGAGCCGCCGGATGAGGCCGCGGATTTCGATCCCGAGGTCGCGGCGATCTTCACCGACGAGGCCACCGAGCTGATCGAGACTTCCGAGCACGCGCTCTCGGACTGGCGCGCGCACCCCGGCAGCGCCGAGTTCCGCCTCGCGCTGAAGCGCCCGTTGCACACGCTGAAGGGCGGCGCCCGCATGGCCGGGATCCTGCCGATGGGCGACCTCGCCCATGAGCTCGAATCGCTCGTCTTAGGCGTAGACAACGGCACGGTGACGGCGGACGCCGCGGTGTTCGACGTGATCCAGGCGAGCCTCGATGAGCTCGCGCGCATGCGCGAGCACGTGTCTTCCGGGCAGCGCGTGTCGCCGGCGCGAGCGATGCTCGCGCGCATCCAGGGATTCACGCGCGGGGTCACCGCCGAGCCGGAGAAGCCGGCGCCCGCGCCGGCACCGCCGCCCGCATTGCCGCCGCCGAAGGCCGCTGCGCCGCAGCCCGCCGCCCCACAGGCCGCAACACCTCCGGCGGCGCAACCCAGGCCGGCGGCGCCGAAAGCGCCGGCACCGGCGCCTGCGGCATCGCCGGCTGCGCGAGCGCCCGCGCCCGCGACGCCTTCGCAGGCCGCTGCCCCTGCGGCGGCCGCCACCGCCACACCGGCACCCCCGCCGCGCCCACCGGTATTTCCGCCGCGCCCACCGGTATTTCCGCCGCGTCCGGCGCAGTCCTCCGTGGCGGCGGCCGGACCCGCGCCGATGACCGACACCGGGCTGGCCCGCATGAACGAGGAGCTCGCACAGGGAGCGCAGGCCGAGGAGGGTCTCGCCGCGGCCCAGCCCGTGCCGCCGGGGCGCGAGCCGGTGCAGCCGGGCGAGCGGGTCGAGATGGCCCGCGTCGACGCCGACCTTCTCGATCAGCTCCTCAACATCTCGGGCGAGGCGAGCATTGCGCGCGCACGGCTCGAGCAGCAGCTCGGCTCGTTCGATTTCAACCTCGGTGAGCTCTCGCGCACCGTAACGCGCCTGAAAGAGCAGCTGCGCCACCTCGAGATCGAGACCGAAGCGCAGATCCTGCACAAGCACGAGGAGGAGGTCGGCTCGCACCGCAGCGACTTCGATCCGCTCGAGCTCGACCGCTACTCCTCCATCCAGCAGTACTCGCGCGCGCTCGCCGAGACGGCCAATGACGTGGCGAGCATCCAGCAGCTGCTCGAGAACCAGGCCAAGGACACGCAGAACCTGCTGCAGCAGCAGGCGCGCACCATCACCGAGCTGCAGAACGGGCTGATGCGCACCCGCATGGTGCCGTTCCAGCGCCACGTGCAGCGCCTCGCGCGCATCGTGCGCCAGGCGGCCGCCGACACCGGCAAACGCGCCGAGCTCACCGTCGAGGGCGCCTCCGGCGAGCTCGACCGTCAGGTGCTCGAGCGCATGCTGCCGCCGTTCGAGCACATGCTGCGCAACGCCGTCGTGCACGGCATCGAGAAGCCCGAGGAGCGCGTCAAGCGCGGCAAGCCCGACACCGGCAGCATCCTGCTCGAGCTGCACCGCGAAGGTGCCGAGGTCATGGTGCGCCTCGCCGACGACGGCGGCGGCATGAACCTCAAGGCCATCCGCGAGAAGGGCGAGTCCCTGGGGCTGATCACCGCCGGCCAGCACCTGAGCGATGAGGATGCGATGCAGCTCATCCTCGAGCCCGGATTCTCCACCGCCGGGTCGATCACCCAGCAGGCCGGCCGCGGCGTCGGCATGGACGTGGTCGCCACCGAGATCAAGCGCCTCGGCGGCGCGCTGCACATGGAGAGCAGGGCGGGCGAGGGCACCGTGTTCACGGTGCGCCTGCCGCTCACGCTGGCGATCAGCCACGCGCTCGTCGTGCGCACGGACGAGGAGTACTACGCGCTGCCGCTGCCGACGGTGGAGGGGGTGCTGCGCCTCTCCAAGTCCGAGGTCGCGGCGCACCTCGGGCGCGACGCCCCGTTCTTCGAGTACGGCGGTGCCAAGTACCGCTTCCAGCAGCTCGCGACTTTCGTCGGTCTCGATCCGTCGCCGCTGCCGAGCCAGGACGTGACCATCCCGGTGGTGCTGGTGCGCGCCGGCGAGCACTCGACCGGCCTGGTGGCCGATGAGCTGATCGGCAGCCGCGAGATCGTGGTGAAATCCGTCGGTCCGCAGATCTCGAGCATCCGCGGGATCTCGGGTGCGACCATCCTCGGCGACGGCCGCATCGTCATCATTCTCGATATCGGCGCGCTGGTGCGCGCCGAATGGCGCACGCGCGCGGTCGCCGCGCCTGCCGCCCAACCTAAGGAGCGCGGCGACCGCCGCACCTTCGCCATGGTAGTGGACGACTCGATCACCGTGCGCCGCGTGACGCAGCGCCTGCTGGAGCGCAACGGCATGCGCGTCATCACCGCGCGCGACGGCATGGACGCGGTGGCGCTGCTGCAGGACAACGTTCCGGACGTCATCCTGCTCGACATCGAGATGCCGCGCATGGACGGTTACGAAGTCGCCGCGCACGTGCGCAACGACCCGCGCCTCAAGGACGTGCCGATCATCATGGTCACCTCGCGCGTCGGCGAGAAGCACCGCGCGCGTGCCATCGAGCTCGGGGTAGATGACTACCTCGGCAAGCCTTACCAGGAGGCGCAGCTGCTGGATGCGATCGCGCCGCTGGTGGAACGGCGGCGCGCCGCAGTGCGCCAGGCCTCGACGGGCAGCTGAGCGCCGCAACGAGCTGCCATGGCCGAGCGCGTCAATGAGATCTACAGCCTGCTGATTCCGCTGGTCGACGGGCGGCTCATCATTCCGCGCGCCTGCGTCGCGGAGGTGATCGGCTTTCAGACGCCGTCCGAGATGACTGGTGCGCCGCCCTGGTACATCGGCACGGTACCGTGGAACGGCAAGGCGGTGCCGCTGGTGTCCTTCGAAGGCACCTGCGGCCAGATGATCCCGCCGGCGAGCGGCCGCACCCGCGTCGTGATCCTGCACGCGCTCGGCACGCGCGTCGAAGGCGGCAACTTCGCGCTGGTGGCGCAGGGCTTCCCGCAGCTGGTGCGCGTGAGCTCGGACGTGGTGCGGCCCGACAACTCGCGCGTATTCCCCGAACGCGCGCCGATCATCTGCCAGATCCGCATGGTGAACGAGACGCCGCTCGTTCCCGACCTCGAGCGTCTCGAGGAGATGATCGCGGACGAGACCAGTATCGGGGCGGCGTGACCCGCGAGACCCGCTTTGGTGTCGTGCCGCGCGAACAAGCGGCGAGCCTGAGCGGCCGCGAGCTGCTGCAGGGGATGATCGACGGGCGCTTCCCGGCGCCACCCATCACCGGGACGCTGACGTTCCGGCTCACCGAGGTCGGGGAAGGCACCGTCGTGTTCGAGGGCGAACCCGGCGCTCAGCTGCTGAACCCCCTGGGCGTGGTCCATGGTGGCTGGGCTTTCACCCTCATCGACAGCGCCACGGGTTGCGCCGCGCACACGCTGCTCCCCGCCGGAGTCGGCTATACCACCGTGGAGACCAAGGTGAACTTCTCGCGCGCCATCCGTGCCGATACCGGCCGCGTGCGTTGCGAAGGCCGCGTCATCAACCCGGGACGGCAGATCATCTCCGCCGAAGCGGTGGTGAAGGGCGGGGACGGGCGGGTGCTCGCCCATGGGACATCGACGCTCCTGGTGCTGCAGGATGCGGCGAAGGCTTAGTCGGCTCGGCGTGTCGGCCACTGTCACGCTCCTGGCCGGTCTGATCGGGGCGACGCCGGCGTTCGCCGAGGACGCAGAAGTCCAGCGGTTGCGAACCGACTGGGCGCAGCTCAAGGAATACCGCGACCAGAACCGCCGGCTTCCCCCGCCCGGCAGCGCGCGGCCCCGGGTGGTTTTCCTCGGAGACTCGCTCACCCAGGGCTGGGATCTGGCCGGGCCGGGGCTCGACAAAGTCGAGCTGCTCAACCGCGGCATCAGCGGCCAGACCACGCCGCAGATGCTCGTCAGGTTCCGGCAGGACGTCGTCGACCTGAAGCCGGCTGTGGTTCACATCCTCGCCGGCACCAATGACCTGGCCGAAAACACCGGGCCCACCACCCTCGAGGCCATCGAGGACAACCTGAGCTCGATGGTCGAGATCGCCGAGGCCAACCACATCCGGGTGGTGCTCGGCTCGGTGCTCCCGGCGCTCGACTATCCATGGAGGCGAGGGCTGCAACCCGCGCCCAGGATCGTGGCGCTGAATGACTGGCTGCGCGCCTATGCGAGGCGGCGCAATCTGGTTTATGCCGACTATCACGTCGCGCTCGTCGATTCGCGCGGCGGCTTCAAGTCCGAGCTGGCCGACGACGGCGTGCATCCCAACCGCGCCGGCTACGCCGTCATGGACCCGATTGCGCGTGCGGCGGTCAAGCAGGCGCTCGCGGCGCATTGAGCGGTGCATGCGGCCGCGCACGGCCCTCGATGACGCACCTTGCCGGCGCGTCAACCAGGCTTGCGGAACTTGAGCACCACCTGATCCGTGTGGTGGCGGATCGCCGGATCGAACACCAGCAGCTTGTGCGAGTCGTCGGGGTTGCGCAGCACCGGGCTCTCTCCCTCGAATACGAACCCCGCCGCGGTCACCTCCGCACGGATGCTCTCGGGATCGATGCGGTGGAGCGTCTCGGTGTCGCGCAGACCCGAGCCGCTTTCGGCGGCGTGATCGATGACGAGGTAGACACCGCCCGGCTTCAGGGCGCGGTAGATGGCGGCATTCATGGCGGCGACATCGATCGGCTTCATGAACGAGTCGTGCAGGTCGTGGTAATTCTGTGCCGTCCATACTAGGTCGACGGGCTCCGGCACCGCGAAGCGATCGGCGGCGTCGATCAGGACCTCCACGTTTCCGTAACGTGCGTCGTGCGCGAGCGCCTTGCTGCCCGCAGTCTCGCTGGCCGAGCAGTTCGCGAGCTGCTGCGCGGGGGTGAAGGCGTATACGCGCCCGGCCGGGCCGACCACGCGGCTGAAGATGCGGGTGAAGTAACCGTTCCCCGACATGAAATCGGCGACCCGGTCGCCGCTCTTCAGGCCCGCAAACGCGATGACCTCGGCGGGTTTGCGCAGCGCATCGAGCTGAACCTCCTCCGGCGGCCGAGCCGGATCGGAGAGGGCCGCGGACATCTGCGCCGCCGGCGCCGGGGCCGCCAGCGCACCGAACGCCGCCATCACGCACACCAGGGCTGCCGGCACGAATGAGAATTTCATGTTCCCGCCTCCTGTCGAGGTTGTGACGGCCCGAGCATACGAGTTAAAGTGAACTTTAAGTCAACAGGCAGGAACGGGAAGCGCGCCATGCAGCGGGCAATGCCGATAGGAGAGCTGGCACGGGCCGCGGGACTCGCGCCGTCCGCGATCCGCTACTACGAGAAGGCCGGCCTCCTGCCGAGGCCCGCGCGGCAATCCGGCCAGCGGCGTTACGGCGCGGAGACCGCTGCGCGTCTCAGAATCATCCAGCTCGCGCGCGAAGCGGGTTTCACGATCTCCGAGACGCGCACCTTCCTCTCGGGATTCCCGCCGGCGACGACTCCCGCGGCGCGCTGGCGGGCGCTGGCCGAGCGCAAGCTCGTTGAGCTCGAGGCGCAGTCGCTGCGGATCGAGCGCATGAAGTCACTGCTCCAGTCGAGCTTCCACTGCGGGTGTCTCAGGATCGAGGACTGCGAGCGGGCGATCGCCTCCTGCGACACGCCGCGCAAGTCACGGAGGATGAGCTACGATCGATCTCAACAGGACTAAATAGAGGACGCCGATGCAGGGGGGATCCACCGGGGCGGGCGCTGCGACGGGAGCCGTGTTCCTGAGCTACGCCTCGCAGGATGCGGCCGCTGCGGGGCGCATCGCGCAGGCGCTGCAGGCGGCGGGCCTCGAAGTGTGGTTCGACCAGAGCGAGCTGCGGGGTGGCGATGTCTGGGACCGGCAGATCCGCAGCCGCATCCATGACTGCCGGCTTTTCATCGCCGTGATCTCGGCGAACACCGAGGCGCGCGATGAGGGCTATTTCCGCCGCGAATGGAAGCTCGCGGTCGATCGCACTCACGACATGGCGGAGAAGAAGACGTTTCTCCTCCCGGTGGTGATCGACCAGACCTCGGACCGCGGCGCCACCGTCCCTGACAAGTTTCGCGAGGTGCAGTGGACTCGCCTTCCCGACGGCGCGACGCCACCGGAATTTGCTGCGCGCGTGGCGCGGCTGCTGGCGCCCGAGTCGCCGGTCGCGCCGGCCGCGGGGGCCGTGCGGGCGCAGCCGGGGCCCATTACGCAACCCCCCAGAAGCGCAGCTCTTCCCCGCGGCAGGTCGGCGTGGCTGCGCGCCGTGCCACTCGCGATCGCGGCAATCGCGGTCGCCGCACTCGGCTATGTCCTCATCGACAAGCTCGGCAAGCGCGGCGCGCCGGCCCCGGCTGCCACCGGGACCACTGCGCCCTCCGCCGGCGCCACGCCGCTGACCGAGTCGCCAGCATTCGCGCCGCCGCCGCATTCGATCGCGGTGTTGCCGTTCGTGAACCTGAGTGGCGACCCGGCTCAGGACTACTTCTCCGACGGGCTGACCGAGGAGCTCCTCAACTCGCTCGCCGCCGTGGAGGGGTTGCAGGTCGCCGCGCGCACCTCCTCGTTCTCCTTCAAGGGCAAGGACACCGACATCGCGACCATCGCGCGCAAGCTCGACGTCGGCGCGGTGCTCGAGGGGAGCGTCCGCCGCTCCGGTCACACGATCCGCATCACCGCCCAGCTCATCAACGCGGTCACGGGCTTTCACCTGTGGTCGAAGAGCTACGACCGGGACCTGGGAGATGTGCTGAAACTTCAGACCGAGATCGCTACCGCCGTAGCGAGCGCGCTCAAAGTGACGCTGCTCGCCGATACCGCTGCGAAGATCGAGCTGGGGGGTACGCGCAACCCCGCGGCGCTCGATGCGTACCTGCGCGCGGCCAGGGCGAATCAGGGACAGGATGTAGACAGCTACGTGCGCGCGATCGAGGCCTACACGGAAGCAATCCGCCTCGATCCGGGCTATGCGCTCGCGTTCGCCGGGCGATCATTCGCGCACACCTTTTATGCGGGCCAGGGAGCGACCGGTCCGGCGGTTCGCGAGAACTTCGACCAGGCGCTGGCCGATGCGCGCCAGGCGATCGCTCTGGCGCCCGAGCTGGCCGACAGCCACCTGTCGATGGGCTTCTACCTTGCAAACGGGGACCTGGATTTCAGGCGCGCGACCGGGGAGTTCGAGCGGGCCCGCGCGCTCGCGCCGGGTAATGCAACGGTGCTGAGGATCTACGGGCTATTCGTCATCACCATGGGCCGCTTCGATGCCGGCATTGCGGACCTGCGGCGCGCGGTAACGCTCGACCCGCTCAATGTCATCAGCCACTACCTCCTCGGCCGGGGGCTCTATTGGGCACGCCGCTACGAGGATGCGCTGGCGCCCCTCGCGGAGGCGATCAGTCTCGATCCCGAGCACCAGCCCAGCTATCAGTATCGCGGGCTCGCCTACTACGGGCTCGGCGACTTCGACAAGGCGCGCTCCGCCTGCGAGCCGAAGCCGAAGTGGTGGGGGACGCAGTGGTGCCTGGCGCTGGCCTACGAGAGGCTCGGACGGCATGCCGATGCCGAAGCGGCCCGGGCGAGGCTCTGGGAGATGCAGGGCGAGTCGGCGGCCTACCAGTTCGCGACGATCTATGCCCAGTGGGGCGATAAGGGCAAGGCGCTCGATTGGCTCGATACAGCGGTGCGTGTGCGCGATCCGGGACTGACGCTCCTCAGAGACGATTCCTTCGTGGATTCGCTGCGCAAGGAGCCGCGCTTTCAGGCCGTCGAGAGGGAGCTCAGGTTTCCGGATTGAGTACCGGTCGGGAAGCACGCCAGCCGTGCAAGTCAAAGGGGACTATTCCATGCGGATCGCAGTGTTGCTCGCGCTCACGTTCTGTGGCGTGAGCCTGGCGGGAACCGAATCGCAGCCACCGCCCGATCCCTTCGAGCAGATGAAATCGCTCGCCGGCGAGTGGCAGGCGGATCTTCCGGGGTACGGAAGGATCGAGGATTCGATCCGCCTGGTGTCCAAGGGCACGGCGGTCGAGGAGACACTCGGTACGCCGAGTGACAACGAAGTCTCGCTCTACACGCGCGACGGCAAACGGCTGCTGCTCACGCACGTCTGCGCGCTGACGCCCGACGGTCATGTGGCGCGGCTCGAGACGGGCGCGCTGCAGGGAGCGCCGGCCCAGCTCGAATTCATTCTGGCCGGGACGAGCAACCTGCACGGCAAGGCTGCGCCTCACATGCGGCGCGTGCTGATCACGTTCCTCGACCACGACCATTTCGACGAGAGATGGACCAAGACGGAGAAGGGCGTGGATACCGTGTTCGACCTCAGGTTCTCGAGGCGCGGACCCTGACGCGCCGGGCTACTTGATCGGGTTGCGATCGTCGTCCGCGCCTGGCTGCGAGCCGCTGCCCACACGTGCCGCCGCGATGCTGGCGAACCGGAGCAGGAAGAGGTTGGCGAGCACGCCGGCGGTCAGCCGCCAGATGGGCGGGACCTGCTCGAACGCCGGCACCGCGAAAAGGATCGGCCAGATGAGCGCGTTTCCTGCGGCGAAAATGCCCGCGGCTGCGAGCAGTCGCGCGAGCCTGCTGCCCGCGCCGCCCGCGGGCTCGATGGGCGACTGCGCCGTAGTTGGTGCGGTGGGCAGCTCGGCCGGCCGTCGCGGGGCGTCCCCGGAAGGAGGAATCGCGGGGCCCGGGCGCTTTGAGTTCGCCAGACGCGTGTAGCGAACCAGGCGGAAGATCGTCCAGCCGATCACCAGCACCAGGAAGATGAGTCGCTGTGTGTTGTGCACGCGGCCTCCGGACTAGAGATCGCCGAACGTCCGCTGCAGCAGCGCGAGCGCTGCGATCGCCGCCGTCTCGGTCCGCAGCACGCGCGGACCGAGGCGCAGCGCCGTGAATCCCGCCGCCACCGCCGCGTGCTCCTCCTCGTCCGTGAGCCCGCCCTCGGGGCCGATGAGCACCGTGACGCCGCCACCCGGGCGCGGCACGTCGTTCAACGCCGCCGTGCCGACCGGGGAGAGCAGCAGACGTGTAGCGGGCGGCGCGCCTGCGTCGCCCTTGAGAAAATCCCTGAGTGTCAGCGGCGCCGCCACCGACGGCAGGCGGTTGCGCCCGCACTGCTCGCAGGCGGCGATCGCGATCGCGCGCCAGTGATTCACCTTGCGGTCGGACTGCTGCGCGGTGAGGCGCACGACGCTGCGCTCGGTCAGCACCGGCACGAAATGCGACACACCGAGCTCGGCGGCCTTCTGCACCACGAGATCCATGCGCTCGCCGCGCGAGACACCCTGTGCGAGGGTGAGCTCGAGCGGCGATTCGCGCTCGATCGCCTGCTGCGCGCCGACGGCGACGATCACCTCGCCGCCGTGCGCCTTGTCGATGCTCGCCTCGTACTCGCCCCCGGCGCCATCGAAGAGGATGAGGGCGGCGCCCACGCGCAGGCGCAGTACGCGGGTGATGTGGCTGGCGGCGCTGCCCTCCAGCTTCACGCGCTTGCCGGAGACCAGCGGACCCTCGACCCAGACGCGGGTCAGGCGCATGTCGCGAGCCCGATGCCTTCGCGTGCCACGTCGACCATGAGATCGATCTCCTCGGGGGTGATGACGTAGGGAGGCATGAAATACACGACGTTGCCGACCGGGCGCAAGAGCACGCCGCGCTCGAGCGCGTGGCGGTAGACGGTGAGTCCGCGGCGCTCCTGCCAGGGATAGGGGGTGCGGCCCGGCTTGTCGAGCACCATCTCGATCGCGACGATCATGCCGCGCTGACGCACCTCGGCGACGTGCGGATGGTCTTCGAGCTCGCGCGCGCGGGCGCCCATGTGCGCCGCAAGCGTGCGGTTGCGCTCGAGCGTGCCGTCCTCCCGGAAGATGGCGAGGCTGGCACGCGCCGCGGCGCAGCCGAGCGGATTGCCGGTGAAGCTGTGCGAGTGGAGGAAGGCATTGAGCCTCACGTACTCATCGTAGAAGGCCGCATAGATCGGCTCGGTGGTCATCACCGTCGCGAGCGGCAGGTAGCCGCCGGTGAGGCCCTTCGAGAGACACATGAAGTCGGGGCGGATGCCCGCCTGCTCGCAGGCGAACAGGGTGCCGGTGCGCCCGAATCCCACGGCGATCTCGTCGGCGATCAGGTGCACCGCGTGACGGTCGCAGGCCTCACGCAGCAGCGTGAGGTACACCGGGTCGTACATGCGCATACCGCCTGCCGCTTGCACCAGCGGCTCGACGATCACCGCGGCCGCCTCGTGCGCGTGGCGCTCGAGGGCCGCCTGCATGTGCGCGAACTGTGCGCGCGAGTGCTCGACCCAGCTCGCGCCCGGGTCGCGCGTATAACAATCGGGCGACGGCACCGTGATCACATCCATCAGCAGCGGGCGGTAGATCTCCTTGTAGAGTTCGACGTTGCCGACCGCCAGGGCGCCCAGGGTCTCGCCGTGATAGCTGTTGGAAAGCGTGATGAAGCGGCGCTTGTCCGGGCGGCCGACGTTGCGCCAGTAGTGAAAGCTCATCTTCACCGCCACCTCGACCGCGCTCGAGCCGTTATCGGCGTAGAAGCAGCGGCCGAGCCCGGCAGGCGCGAGCGCGGCGAGCTCCTCGGACAGGGCGATCACCGGCTCATGGGTGAAGCCGGCGAGGATGACCTGCTCGAGCCGCTCGAGCTGCGCGCGCACCGCGGCGTTGATGCGCGGGTTCGCGTGGCCGAAGAGATTGACCCACCAGGAGCTCACCGCATCGAGATAGCGCTTGCCGGCGTAGTCCTCGAGCCATGCGCCGCTGCCGCGGCGGATCGGGATCGGCGGCAGCTGCTCGTGATCCTTCATCTGCGTGCACGGATGCCACACGTGGGCGAGGTCGCGCGACTCCCAGGGCGTGTTGGCAGAGGTCATGCGGGGAATTGTGGCAGAATCGCCCGCTAAAGCATGACCATCACCACCGCCACGATTCCCGACAGCGCGCCGCTCCGGGTCGATGCCGCGACGGGGCTGCTCGTGGGGGCGCGCCAGGTGCTGTCGCCGCACTTCGATGCGCGGCCTGCGGGGGTAAAGCCGGATCTGCTCGTGGTGCACGGCATCAGTCTGCCGCCCGGGGAGTTCGGCGGGCCGTGGATCGACCGCCTCTTTACCGGCACGCTGCCGCTCGACACGCATCCCTACTTCCGCGCGATCGCCGGCTCGCGGGTCTCGGCGCACGCGCTCATCCGCCGTGACGGCGAGATCGTCCAGTACGTGCCCTTCGGTGCGCGCGCCTGGCACGCCGGGCAGTCCGAGTACGACGGCCGCCACTCGTGCAACGACTTCTCGATCGGCATCGAGCTCGAAGGGACCGACGAGACGCCCTACACGGACACCCAATACGAGGAGCTCGCCCGGCTCGCCGCCGCGCTCTTCGACGCTTACCCCTCGCTCGGCCCCGAGCACCTCGTCGGCCACAGCGACATCGCGCCCGAGCGCAAGACCGATCCCGGGCCGCTGTTCAACTGGCGGCGCCTGCGGACGCTGGTCGAGGAACGGACGGCGCTGCGCTGACTCAGGCTTTCTTGCCGCGCTGGTGCTTCCACAGCACCTCGGCGCCGCGCTCGTGCCGCGCCAGCACCCGCGCCACCACGAACAGCAGATCCGACAGGCGGTTGAGGTACTTGAGGAGCTCCGGGCCGACCGGCTCGGCGCGCGCCAGAGTCCAGGCGCGCCGCTCGGCGCGGCGCGCCACGGTGCGCGCGAGGTGGCAGGCGGCGGCCGCCGGCCCGCCTCCCGGCAGAATGAATTCCTTGAGCGGCGGCAGCGCCTCGTTGAAACCATCGAGGGCCTGCTCGAGACGCGTCACCTGCTCGGCGCGGATCATCTGGTGGCCCGGGATGCAAAGCTCGCCGCCCAGATCGAACAGCTCGTGCTGCACCTCGGTCAGGCAGCCGGCGACCTCCTGCGGCAGGCCGGGGACCGCCAGCAGCACCCCGACCACGGCGTTGAGCTCGTCCACGGTGCCGTAGGCCTCGACGCGGGCGCTGTCCTTCGGCACCCGGCTGCCGTCGCCGAGGCCGGTGCTGCCGTCGTCGCCGGTGCGCGTGTAGATCCTGCTCAGGCGGTTTCCCATTGGTCGTATCCTAAGCCATATGGCATCCAAAGAACTCGAAGCGGCGCTCGCGGCCGCGCGCAGCGCGAGCGAGGTCATCCGCGCTTACTACCAGAACAAGCCGGAGGTGCGTTTGAAGGCCGACGCCTCCCCCGTGACCGAGGCGGACGTGCGCTCGGAGGAGGTGATTCGCGCCACCCTGAGCGAGCGCTTCCCGGCCTACGGCTTCTACGGCGAGGAAACGGGCCGGTATGCGATGGAGGCGGAGAGCGTCTGGCTGGTCGATCCGATCGACGGCACCAAGGCATTCGTGCGCGGGATCCCGTTCTTCTCGACGCAGATCGCGCTCATGCGCGCTGGCCGGCTGGTGCTCGGAGTGTCGAGCGCCCCGGTGTACGGCGAGTTCGCCTGGGCCGAGGAGGGCGGCGGCGCCTACCTCAACGAACGCCCGATCCGGGTGAGCACGCTGGCCTCGCTCGGCGAGGCGGCGGTCTCGACGGGAAATCTCAGGAGTCTGGCCGCCTCGCCGCGCTGGCAGCGCTTCGGCAAGCTCATCGGCGCCGCGGGCTACTCGCGCGGCTACGGCGATTTCGTGCACTACCACCTGCTGGCGCGCGGCGCGCTCGAGGTGGTGCTCGAGTCCGACGTCAACATTCTCGACATCGCCGCGCTCACGGTCATCGTGCGCGAGGCGGGCGGCACGTTCACCGATCTCGAAGGGCGCGCGGTCGGCCTCGCAACGACCAGCGTGCTCGCCACCAACGGCGCGCTGCACCCGACGGTGCTTGGAATGCTTACGCGCTGACGAATACCCGCCGGCCGTCCTGGTCGAGCTGCATCATCGGCGCGAGGTAGAGCTCGCTCAGTGTCGCAGCGGTCAGCGCCTCGTGCACCGCGCCAAGCGTCCAGCGCCCGTCGCCGTGCAGCAGCAGCACCCGGTCGGCGAAGCGCGCCGCGAGCGTCGGATCGTGCAGCGTGGTGATGACGGTACGGCCGGAGCGTGCGAGCTCGCGGAACAGTCCGAGCACGACCAGCTGGTGATGGGGATCGAGGTGGTTGGTCGGCTCGTCGAGCAGGAATATGCCGGGCTGCTGCGCCAGCAGCGCCGCCACCGCCACTCGCCGCTGCTCGCCTCCCGAGAGCGTGTCGGTGCGGCGGCCGGCAAAGTCGCCCATGTCGACCGCCACCAGCGCCTCGTGCGCCAGGCGCTCGTCTGCGGCCGTCTCCCACTGCCAGAGCTCGAGATGCGGATGGCGGCCGATGAGCACCGTCTCCATCGCCGTGGTGACGAAGGCATCCTCGAGATCCTGGGGCAGGAGCCCCAGGCGCAGCGCGATGGCGCGGCGCTTCAGCTCCCCGAGCGGCACGCCGTCGAGCGCCACTTCCCCGGCCGCGGGCTTGCGCAGGCCCGCGAGCGTATGGAGCGTGAGTGTCTTGCCCGAGCCGTTGCGCCCGAGGATCGCGACCACCTCGCCGGGTGAGAATTCGATCGAGAGTCCGCGGACCAGCTCGCGCGCCCCGGCGTGCACGCTCACCGCGCGCGCACACAGGCGCGTGTCCTTGCCTGAGCGCGCCGCCGCGCCGTTGCCGCTCTTCAAGGCCGCGTCCAACGGATCTCCAATGCGGTGGCCGGTCCCACCACGACGCTCTTCAGGCTGCGCGGCATCTCCGACTCGTGCGGGCTCAGGGCGCGGCGCACGGCCATGATCTCGGCGTCGGCCTGCGGGTAGAGCGGCTGCTGCGCGGCATCGCCGTAGCCGATCGGGTAGACCGGCTCGCCGCTGACCAGATCGTACTTGTCGCTCGCGCCCACCGTATGCATGAGCTCGTGCGCGATCACGACGTCGTTGCTGCCGGTCATCGCCCCGGTCGCAAAGGCATGCACGACGCCGACCAGCCCCTTCTGCAGCCCGTGCGAGTCGGGTGCGCGCTCGAGAGTCGCGGGATCGTGATAGAGGACGAACAGGCGGATCCGGGACGGCACGCGCCCGGGCACCGTGCCCGCGTGCGCGGCAAACCATCGCAGCTTGAGACTCCACCAGGCGACGCCGAAGGGTCCCGCGCCCGGCGCGAGCTCGGGCGGGAGCTCGCTTCCCTGGCTGTAGAGCTCGACGTGCACCGGCTCATCGGCGCGCACTCCGTAGCGATGCGCCTCGCGCGCGAAGAAAGCCTCGATGGGGACGAAATCCTCGCGCCTGAGCGCCTCGATGTAGCCCTGCGCGAGGCGGCTGCCGTCGGCGTTGAGCGGGTAGATCCCCACCCACAGCGTCTGCTGCCAGCTCTGCGTATGCACCCGCTCGAGCAACTGCTCGAGCGCCACCGCGCCGAGCACCAGCAGGAGGGCGAGGATGCGGATGTTTCTCCACACCGTCAGGGACGCTGCGGGCGCGCCCGGTGCGGGCGGCGGCCGCGCATCAGGGTTGCAGCCGCGTGACCTGCCACGCGCTCGGCTCGAAAGCGCCGCCCGGCGCGGGCTTGAGCGCACGCGTCCAGCGCGCGCGATCGTGGATACGGCCCTGGGTGCCCTCGACCCACAGCTCGACCGCGTCGGTCCACAGGCGATAGCCGCCCCAGTGCGGCGGGCGCGGCACATCGACCTTCAGGTTCTCGTCGACTCCGGGGCTGCCGGGGATCGGTGTGCCGAAGCGCTGCGCGGCGGCGGCCACCGCGCGCTCGAGGGCCGCGCGCGAGGGTACGGGCTCGCTCTGCGCGCTCGCCCAGGCGCCGACGCGCTTGTCCCAGGAGCGCGAGGCGAAGTAGGCGTCACTTTCGGCCGCCGGGCTCTGCATCACCACGCCCTCGAGGCGCACCTGCCGGCCGAGCGCATCCCAGTGCAGCACCGCGGCGGCACGCGGGTTGTCAGTGAGCTGCCGGCCCTTGCTCGACTGGTAGTTGGTGTAGAAGACGATGTAACCCGGCTGCGGCACGACGTCGCGGCAGAGCACCACGCGCGCGGACGGACGCCCGTCGGGAGTCGAGGTGGCGAGCACCATGGCGTTGGCGTTCGGCTGGCGGCGCGCCGCCCAGGCGTCCGCGAGCCAGCGCGCGACGACGCTCAGCGGCTCGGCGGGCAGCGGCTCGGGCAGGAGTTCGGTGTGCTCACCCATGGTAGGCTCGCCGCATGATACCGCTCTCGCGCATCGCGGGCCGCATCCTCAAGTGGGTCGGGCTCGCGGCGGGAAGCCTCGCCCTCATCGCCTTGCTGCTGGTGGCGCTCGCCTTCGCCATCAACTGGCGCGACGAGCCGCTCACACCGCCGGCTCGTGCACTGCTCGTGCCGCCGCCGAACCCGCTGAAGCCGGACGACAACATCTACCTCGCCATGGCCGGCTTCACGGCTCCCTCCGGAGCTTCGATGATCGCGGCGGGCCAGTCGCGGATCGGGCACTACAACGAGCATCTCGAGGCGGTGCTGCACGATCCGTCGGCACAGGCCATCGACTCGCTGACACTGAAGGACCCGCGTGTGCTCGAGTTCCAGGGTCAGGCGGAGTTCGTCCAGCCGCTGTCCGGCTCGCTGTGGGAGGAGGTGCCCCCGCACCGCGAGCAGATCGAGGCGCTCGCCGTGCAGAACGGTGAGCTCTATCAGCGCTATCTCGCCCTCTACCGGCTGCCCGGCTACTTCGAGACTGCGCGTCCGAGCTATCTGGCGCCGGCCATCTTCGTGCCCACGGAGGTGCGCTATCTGTTCCTCGAGGCCACGGTGCTGCGGCTGCGCGGCAGCAACGGACGCGAGCAGCGCGCGGCGCTCGATGATCTGATCGCCGACATCGGCCTGTGGCGACGCGTGCTCACGGGGCAGGGGCTGCTGATCTCGAAGATGCTGGCGCTCGCTTACCTCGAGTCCGACTATCTGGTGCTCGCCGACATGATCGCGGACCCGCACTCCGCCGTGCCCTCGGGCCCCGACGATGCGGACAACGCCGCGCCGCTGTTCGCTATCAGGGACTTCGACCTCGGCGCGGCGTTCGCCGCGGAGTTTCGCGTGCAGGCCTCGCTCCTCGAGCAGACGCAGTATCTGTACACGATCGGCTGGAACCCCGCGCCGGCGCGCAGCGGAGCCCCGCGCAGCTGGACCGAGCGCCTCGGCAGCGAGATCAGCGGCCACTTCCTGAAGCTCAACGCAACGGTGAATCTCTTTGCGCAGCAGGCGCAGCGGCTGATGGCCATCAGGCCCGGCCCCGGCGTTGCGGCCGCGAACAAGCAGCTGGCGGACTCGAGCCTCTCGGCCTGGAGCCTGATCGGGGCGTATAACCCGATCGGCAAGCTGCTGGCCGGAATCGCGGCGCCTGCGGGCGTTACTTACCCGCTGCGTGCCTGGGATGCGGCGGCGCTGCAGCGTCTGGTGCGCGCCGGCTACGAGATCCGCCGCCAGCGGATCGCTCCGGCCGACATCCCTGCCTTTCTCACGCAGCATCCCGAGTGGTCGACCCATCCGGGCGACGGGCGCCCGTTCCTGTGGCTGCCGGAAAGCGGCGAGATCCGGGTGCAGACCATCGGCGAGCAGCCGCAGGGGCGGCGCTTCTACATCCGTGTCTGGCAGGCGCCGCCGGCCGGGGGCGAAACGCCGGGTTGAGCGGACCGAAGCCGCAGATTTACCCGCTTCCCTTGCACCGCCCGCCCCGCCCCGATAGAAAGGAGGCGGATTTCTCCGAGAAGGCACCCGTTCCCATGACGCGTGAGCATGCGACGCTGGAGGAGCTGCGCCAGCGAGTGACCGATATCGACCGGCAGCTGATCGCGCTGGTGGCCGAGCGCAAGGCCGTGAGCGAAGAGGTGGCGCAGGTGAAGCGCGCCACCGGCCGCTCGACCCGCGATTACGAGCGCGAGCGCGAGGTGATACTCGGCGTGCGCGCCATGGCCGAGGAGCGCGGCGTGTCGCCGGCGCTCGCCGAGCAGCTGCTGCGCCTGCTGATCCGCTCCTCGCTCACCACGCAGGAGCAGGCGAGTGTCGTGGCGCGCGGAGCCGGCACCGGGCGGCGCGCGCTCGTCATCGGCGGCGCGGGCAAGATGGGCGGCTGGTTTGTGAATTTCCTCGCATCCCAGGGCTTCGCGGTCGAGGTCGCCGATCCGGCGCAGGCCGGGGCCGGTGGGGCACGGGTCCCCGACTGGCACAGCACCGATCTGAAGCACGACTTCATCGTGCTCGCGACGCCGCTCGGCGTCACCGACGCGATCCTGCGCGATCTGGCTCTGCGCCGTCCGCCGGGAGTCATCTTCGACGTCGGGTCGCTCAAGTCGCCGCTGCGTGCCGGGCTGATGGCGCTCAAGTCCCACGGCTGCAAGGTAACGTCCGTGCACCCGATGTTCGGCCCGGACACGGAGCTGCTGTCCGGCCGCCACGTCATCTTCGTCGACCTGGGGAACGCCGCCGCACTGACCGCGGCGCGCGAGCTGTTCTCCTCGACCATGGCCGAGCAGGTGGTCATGAGCCTCGACGACCACGACCGCCTCGTCGCCTACGTGCTCGGGCTGTCGCACGCGCTCAACATCGCCTTCTTCACCGCGCTCGCCGAGAGCGGCGAGGCGGCGCCCAGACTCGCCCGCATGTCGAGCACCACCTTCGATGCACAGCTCGACGTCGCGGCCCGCGTCGCCCAGGACAGTCCCGAGCTGTATTATGAAATACAGAGTCTCAACGACTACGGCGCCGAGTCGCTCGAGGCGCTCTCGCAGGCGGTCGAGCGCGTGCGCACGGCGGTGCTCTCGCAGGATCACGACACCTTCGTTGCGTTGATGCGCCGCGGGCGCGATTATCTCGAGGACCGGCGCACGGTGACGGAGCGCCGCGCCTGAGGGAACTTCGGATCATGAGCCGACCGAGCACCGGGACGCGCCACGACACGCTGGCCCCCGATCCGACCGAGGCGCTCGAGCGCGAGAACGGCGCGCTGCGGTCGCGCCTCGCCTCGCTCACCGAGGAAGTGAGCCGCAACGATGCCTTGCTGCGCAAGTCGCAGGAGCGCGAGCTCGAGCTGCTGCGGGCCGGCTCCCTGGCGCAGCTGTTCGAGCGGCTGCTGATCGGGCTGAAGAGCTCCTACCAGCTCGACGGCGTCATGCTGGTGCTCAACGACCCGCAGCACGAGATCCGCCATCTGATCTCGGGCGACGACCTGGCGCATGGGCCGCAGGCGGGCGTCATGTTCGTCGACGCGTTGATGACCGTGGCGCCGCAGCTCGCCGCGCTCGAGCGGCCCTGGCTCGGGCCCTACCGGCGCGCCGACCACGAGCTGCTGCTGCCCGGAGCCGATCATCCGGCGAGCCTCGCGCTCATCCCGCTGCGCCGGCACGACGAGCTCGACGGCGTGCTGGTGTTCACCAGCAACGACGCCTACCGCTTCACCAGGGAGCTCGCCAGCGACTTCCTCGCGCACCTGGGACTGGTGGCGGCGATCTGCGTGGAAAACGCGGTCAACCGCGCGCGCCTGCTGCGCAGCGGACTCACCGATTTCCTCACCGGCTTTCACAACCGGCGTTACCTGCACGCCCGCCTGCGCGAGGAGCTGGCACGCGCGCAGCGCGCCCGGCTGCCGATCGTGTGCCTGATGATCGACGTCGATCACTTCAAGCGCATCAACGACCAGTACGGGCACCTCGCCGGCGATGCAGTGCTGCGCGAGGTGGCGCAGCGCATCGATGCCGAGATGCGCATCAGCGACACCGGCGCGCGTTTCGGCGGCGATGAGTTCGCCATGGTGCTGTCGCAGGCCGACATCGCCGACGGCGAGAGAGTCGCCAGGCGGGTGCTGAGCGCGGTGCGCACGCAGCCCATCCCCATCGGCACCGCCGCCGGCGCCCCGAGCGAGACGGTGACGCTCTCGATCGGGGTCGCCGCCGCGAATCCGGGCCCCGGGCCGCATGACTACAAGGCGCTCGCCGAGCGGCTGATCGCCGAGGCCGATGCGGCGCTCTACCGTGCCAAGAGCTCCGGGCGCAACCGCGTCGCGACCTCGCCGAACATCGTCGTTTAGCAACGCGACCAGGCGTTGCCGCGGCGGGACGAGCGGTGTGCCGGGCTCGCCCGGTGGGCTGCACCCTCGGGGCCGCCGGCGTGCGTATTCCTCGATAGGAAGCACGCCGAACCGGAGGCCCGTATGCACCCCCCTCGCAAGCCCGCCCGACTGATTGCCCTGGCCGCCGTCTGCCTGACGATGCCGGTGCTCGTCACCGCGGAGGGCCCGCAGCTCAAGCTGCCGTCGTTCCCGGAGCTCAAGCGGCAGGCGACCGAATCGGTCGACGTCACGCTCGGCTGGATGCCGCTGCACCTCGTGGGCTGGCTCATGAACGACGACGACCCCGACAGCGCCCAGGTCAGGAAGACCCTGCAGGGACTGAAGTCCGTACAGGTCCGCAGCTTTCAGTTCAGCGCCGACTACGCCTATCCGCAGGCAGAGATCGATCAGCTGCGCGGGCAGCTGGCGGCGCCCGGCTGGAGTCCGCTGGTGCAGGTACGCAAGCGCGGCGACCAGGAAGGCAGGAACAAGGAGAATGTCGACATCTACGTCGCGCTGGAGGATAAGAAGGTGAAGGGGCTCGTCATCATCGCCTGCGAGCCGCGCGAGTTCACCGTCGTCAACATCGTCGGCACGATCGACCTCGAGCAGATCGCGGGCCTGCGCAGGACCTTCGTGCCTCCGGGGAAGGGGATCGCGCAGGTCCCGCCGCAGGCGTGACGGATCGACTCGCCGAAGTAAAGCCGGCATGTGAGCGGAGACCAGGAATGTACCGGTGGCGATTTGCTGACGCAGGCTCTGGCCGGCGAGCCGGCGGCGTTCACCGCGCTGGTGCGGCAGCATCAGCGCGCGGTTTACAGCCTGGCGCTGCGCATGCTCTCGGATCGTCACGCGGCCGAGGATCTGGCGCAGGAGGTGTTTCTCCAGCTGCATCGCAACCTCTGCGCCGTGAGCTCGGCAGCGCATCTCGCCTTCTGGCTGCGCAAGGTGACGATGCACCGGGCGATCGACCGCCTGCGCCGGGCGCCGCGACTCGAGAGCGCCGCGCCCGAGGAAGTCGCCGCGGCGGTGAGCGAGACGCAGCCAGCCGACCCGCTGCTCGAGCGCCGCTTGCGCACCCTGGTGCGCGAGCTGCCTCCCGCCGCGCGCGCGGTGGTGCTGCTCAGATACCAGGAGGATCTCGATCCCGTGGAGATCGCGCGCACGCTGCGGATGCCGCTCAACACGGTGAAGAGTCACCTCAGGCGGTCGCTGGCGCAGTTGCGTGAGCGGCTCAATGAGACGGCGGGTGCGTTGACATGAGCGAGAATCGGGAAAACGAGCAATTGGAACGGCGGCTGCGCGCCGCGCTCAGGGCGGTCGATCCCGGCGCGGGGTTCGCGCCGCGCGTGATGGCGCGCATCGTGGTCGAGCCGGCGCCGTCGGTACGACCGGCGCGCGCCGGGGCCGCGGCGGGCTGGCTCACGCTCGGGCTCGCTGCCTCGGTGGTGCTCGCCGTGCTCCTCGCCCATGAGTGGCAGGTGCGCCGCCTCGAGCAGGGGCGCGAGGCGCGCCGCCAGCTGATCGAGGCGCTGCGGGTCACGGACGAGAAGCTCAATCTCGCGTACCGGGCGGTCAACGCCCGTGAGGGCGCCGCTCTTCCGGAACACTCGGGTGCATAGGTCATGAAGCTACACTGCGCAAAATGGCACTGGCTGCTCGCCCCGCTCACGGCGCTGACGGCGTCCGTGGCGCTCGCCGCACCTCCGGCGTCGCTCAACCTCCCGGACTTCGATGCACTCGCCGCCAAGGCCACCGAGTCCGTCAACATCTCGCTCGACACGTCGCTCCTCGGGCTCGCGGCCAGCTTCCTCGACTCGAGCAACCCGGACGACGCGGCCACCAAGGAGCTGATCGCCGGGCTCAGGGGCATTTACGTCCGCAGCTTCACGTTCGATCAGGACTTCGCCTACCCCGCGGCGCAGGTCGAGCTGGTGCGCAAGCAGCTCGCCGCTCCCGGCTGGCAGCGGCTGGTCCAGACCAACAACACCAAAGACCGTACCCGCGTCGACATCTACGTCTCGGTCGACCGCGGCGTTGCCAACGGCCTCGCGATCATCACGAGCGAGCCGCGCGAGTTCACCATCGTGAACATCGTCGGCTCGATCGACCTCGCCAAGCTGCGCCGCCTCGAGGGCAAGTTCGGCGTACCGAAGCTCGACCTGCCGCCGGAGGGCAGGGACGGCAAGCCGGACAAGTGAGGCTCGCCGGCAGCGCCGCTTGAGCGGAGAATTGCCTCTCCGCCCGAAAATATCTTCGCCTTCGTGTCCGCGGGACGCCGCGAGCTGCGCATAAGCCATTGCATGCAACCGCTGGTCGATGCCCGGGTCCTCCGGCCCACGCAAATGGCTCTGGCGCTGAAGCTCGTCACCGAGATGGACCTGCTGCGCCTGAAGACCATCGCGCGGCTTCACGCCCGCGGGTTGCCGCCGGACACGGGGTGGGAGGACCTGCTGCAGGAGGCGCTGACGCGCGTGCTGACGGGCGCCCGCCGCATCCCGGAGCGGATCGCACCGGTCGCCTTCATCGCCGGGATCATGCGCAGTCTACGCTCGGAGCACTGGCGACGTGCCGGCGGGGCGAGAGCCAGGCACGCCGCGAGCGATCACCGCGTCTACCGGACGCGCGAGCTCGCGCTCAGGGATACCGCGCCCGACCCCGAGCGCTCGCTCATCGCCACCGAGGAGCTCGAGGCGATCGAACGGCTGTTTGCCGACGACAGCATCGCGCTCAGGATCATCGACGCGCTCGGTGAAGGGCTTTCGGCCGAGCAGATCCGCACCACGCTCGGCCTCTCGAAGACCGACTACGACTCCGCACGCAAGCGCATGCGCCGCTGCCTGCTGCGGGAGGGACTCACATGCGGACCAAAGTGACCCCGTTGTTTCCCGAGACCGCCCTCGAGCGGATCCTGGAGGCGCTCGAGCGCGAGCTCGTCGCAGCGACCGACGAGGAGATCCTCGAGGCCGCGCACGATCTCGGCATGAAGCCGGAGATGCAAGGCTCGGCGGCGTTTCTCGGACTGCGTTACCCGGGCGTACCGCGGCGCGAGGAATTCTTCGACCCGCAGTGGATCGCGCGGGTGCTGAACGATCCACGGCGCATCTGGCTGGCGAGCCGCTCGCTGCCGCCGGGCCCTGAAGCGCCGCGCGCGCCCGCCGCGCACCGGTCGCGAGCGCGGCCGGCAGGGCGCAGGCCCCGGCCGCCGAAGGAGCCGCGCGGGAGCTAGGGAGGGCGGCTCACTTTCCCCGCCCGCGCAGCAGCACCACGAACAGCGGCGCGCCGACCAGGGCCATGATGGCGCCGACCGGAAGCTGGCGCGGACTGGCGACGGTGCGTGCCACGAGGTCGGCGAGCGCCAGCAGCATGCCGCCCGCGAGCGCGGCGGCCGGCGCAACGATGCGGTGATCGCTGGTCCGGAACGCGAGCCGCACCGCGTGCGGCGTGATGAGCCCCACGAAGCCGACGGTGCCGGCGCTCACCACCGCGATGGCGGTGAGGGCCGCGCAGCCGATGAACAGCACCGTGCGCCACGCCTCGAGCGCCAGCCCCACGCTGCGGGCACGCAGCTCCCCGGACGCGAGCACGTTCAAAGGACGCGCGACCAGCACCGCGGCCACCACGGCGAGCACTGCCGCCGCCGCGCTCGCCCAGGGCGTCACGGCCCACTCCAGATCCCCGGCCAGCCAGAACACCATGCCGCGCACCCGCGAAGTGTCGGCGAGCGCCAGCAGCACGCTCACCAGCGCTCCGCAGGCGCTCGCCAGCACCACGCCGGTGAGCAGCAGGCGCGGCGTGCCGCCGCTGCGTGCGAGCAGGTACACCGTGACCACGGCGGTGAGCGCCCCGCCGATGGCGGCCGACTGCACCGCGAATGCCGCAGCGCCGGCCATCATCGCCAGCAGCGCCCCGACCGCGGCCCCGCCGGACACGCCGAGCACGTAAGGGTCGGCGAGCGGGTTGCGGAACAACGCCTGCAGCAGGACGCCCGCGAGCGCGAGCAGGCTGCCGACGCCGAAAGCCGCCAGCACGCGCGGCAGCCGTACGGCGAGCAGCACGGTGCGCGTCGCCTCATCCCCCGAGCCGGTGAGCGCTGCGAGCGCGCCGCGCAGCCCGGTAGCGGAGCTGCCGACGAGCAGCGCGACGCAGAACACGCCGCCCGCCAACACCGCAAGCAGCACGAGGCTGCGCGCGGACGCCCGCTCGGACGGGCGAGCCTGCGCCAACACCCTCGACTGCTGCGCATCCGCGGCCATAGGACCGCTAGCCTAGTACGAAAGCTCGCATCGGACATCCTGTCACGATGCTCGCAGCGGCGCGCCAAAAGCGCGGTTTCGGCGCGCCGCTCGCCGCCTGCGGCGGCGGACACATCCATGTGTCTGGAGGCTCACGGCGGGCGCGCCTTGTGGCAGACTCGCCCTCAATCATGAGCGAC
>DASPOP010000356.1:0-4756 GCA_035625955.1 Steroidobacteraceae bacterium
CGACTTCTCCTACGTATCCGCCGAGGGCGGGCGCTTTCGCGTCAACGTCTATCGCAAGGACACCGGGGTTGGCGCAACCTTTCGGGCGATCCCCTCTGAAGTTCCGACGCTCGACAAGCTCGCGCTGCCGCCGGTCGTCACCAAGCTCTGTGACTATCACCAGGGCATGGGGCTCGTCCCCGGCTCGACGGGCACGGGCAAATCCACCACTCTCGCGGCCATGATCGATCACCTCAACTCGACACGCCGGGTCAACATCATCAGTCTCGAGGACCCGATCGAGTTTGTGCACCCGAGCAAGCAGAGTCAGGTGATCCAGCGCGAACTTGGTACGCACATCCCGAGCTTCGCGGAAGGCGTGCGCGCGGCGATGCGTGAAGATCCCGATGTGATCCTGGTCGGTGAGCTGCGCGATGCGGAGACGATCTCCATGGCGATGACCGCCGCGGAGACCGGACACCTCGTGCTCGGCACTCTCCACACGACGAGTGCTGTCAAGACCATCGATCGGGTCATCGATGCCCTCCCGGTCGAGGAGCGCGAACAGACCAAGAGCTTCCTCGCGCAGAGCCTGCTCGCGGTCGTGACCCAGGTGCTGGTGAAGACCGCCGACTCGCATGGCCGGCGCGCGGTGTGCGAGATCCTGATGATGACCAAGGCGATCGCCAAGCTCATCCAGACCGAGCAGACCCACCAGATCCCGAGCCAGCTGCAGATGGGCCGTGATCTCGGCATGCAGCTGCTCGACCAGGCGCTGCTCGCAGCGATCAACGCGCGCAGCGTCGATCCCGACGACGCCTACAACTACGCCAGCGAGAAGCGCAACTTCCAGAAGTTCGTGACCGACACCAGCATGCTGCCGAAGCTGGACAGCGCCCCGCCGGCGGCCGCGTCCGGTTAGGCCGCCTGCAGAGAGCCGCAGTGGCGCAGATCGACGCATACCTCAGCGAGATCCTCGAGAAGCGAGGCTCGGACCTGCATTTCATCGCCGGCGACCCGCCGCGCATCCGGGTGTACGGCGATCTGACGCCCTTGAGGCCGGACAAGCTCGCCCCTGATTACGTCAAGGCGGTGCTGTACGAGATCATGCCGAAGATCGCCGTCGACCGCTTCGAGAAGAAGGACGGCGCCGACTTCGCCTACACCCTCGAAGGCAAGGGCCGCTTCCGCGTCAACGTCATGCGGCAGCTGAACGGCATGGGCGCGGTGATGCGCGCAATTCCCTCCAAGGCCCTCACGCTCGAGGAGCTGAAGCTCCCGGACGCGGTGCATCAGCTGTGCCGCGCCAACAGCGGCCTGATCCTCGTGACCGGCAAGACCGGCTCCGGCAAGTCCACCACGCTCGCCGCGATGATCGACGACATCAACCGGCGGGTGCAGGGCCACATCCTCACGGTCGAGGACCCGATCGAGTTCGTGCACGAGAGGAAGAGCTGCCTCATCAGCCAGCGCGAGATCGGCGTGCACAGTCCGAGCTTCGCGGCCGCGGTCCTCTCCTCCCTGCGCGAGGATCCGGACGTGGTGCTGGTCGGCGAGTTGCGCGACCTCGAGACCATGAGCATCGCGGTCACCGCCGCCGAGATGGGCATTCTGGTGATGGGGACGCTGCATACCAACGGCGCGGCCGCCACCGTCGACCGCATGGTGAACGTGTTCCCCTCCGACAAGCAGTCGCACGTGCGCACCATGCTGTCGACCTCGCTGCGCGGCGTGGTCTCGCAGCAGCTGCTGCAGCGCGCCGACAAACAGGGCCGGGTGGCGGCCCTCGAGATCCTGGTCAACACGCCCGCGGCCGCCAACCTCATCCGCCAGGGCAAGCTCGACCAGCTCGAGAACGTCATGCAGGCCGGCGGTCAGTTCGGCATGCGCACCATGGACACCGCGATCCAACAGCTGCTCGATTCGCGGCAGATCACCGGCCAGGAGGCCTACAAGAAGGCGATCAACAAGGCGAAGTTCGAGGAATTCCGCGAAGCCGGCTGACCTCCCCGGCAAGCGCCGCGCCGGGACGGTAAACTAAGCAGATGACCCGGCGGATCTTCGTCACCACGGCGCTGCCCTACGCCAACGGCCCGTTCCACATCGGGCACATCATGGAGTACATCCAGGCAGACATCTGGGTGCGCTTCCAGCGCCTGCAGGGACAGCAGGTGCATTTCGTGTGCGCCGACGATGCGCACGGCGCGCCGATCATGCTCAAGGCCGAGGCCGAGGGCGTGACGCCGCAGCAGCTGGTGGCGCGCATCGCCGCCGGGCGGCCGCGCTACCTCGCCGGCTTTCACCTGAGCTTCGACCACTGGTACTCGACCGACTCGCCCGAGAACACCCGCCTGTCGCAGGACGTGTACGCGCGGCTCAAGGCCGCCGGGCTCATATATAAGAAGGACATCGAGCAGTTCTTCGATCCGGTCAAGACCATGTTCCTGCCCGACCGCTACATCAAGGGCGAGTGCCCCAACTGCCACTCGCCGGATCAGTTCGGCGACGCCTGCGAGGTGTGCGGAACGGTGTATGCGCCCACCGAGCTTCTCAACCCCTACTCGGCGCTCTCGGGCGCCAAGCCGGTGCTGAAGAGCTCGGAGCACTTCTTCTTCCGCCTGTCGGACCAGAAGTGCGTCGATTTCCTCGAGGCCTGGCTCGCCGCTCCCGGGCGGCTGCAGCCGCAGGTCGCCAACAAGGCGCGCGAATGGCTCTCGGGGCGCGGCGACCGCGCGCTCGGCGACTGGGATATCTCGCGCGATGCCCCCTATTTCGGCATCCCGATCCCGGATGCGCCGGGGAAATATTTCTACGTGTGGCTCGATGCGCCGATCGGCTATCTCGCCGCGCTGCAGAGCTACTTCACCAGCGGCAAGGCGCGCGCCAACGGCGAGCCGCGCGGCTTCGAGGAGTTCCTGGCCGCCGCCGACACCGAGCAGATCCACTTCATCGGCAAGGACATCATCTATTTCCACACGCTGTTCTGGCCGGCGATGCTCAGGTTCGCGGGCCCGCCCTACAAGGTACCGAACCACGTGTTCGTGCACGGCTTCATCACCGTCTCGGGCGAGAAGATGTCGAAGTCGCGCGGCACCGGCATCAGCCCGCTGCGCTACCTCGACGTCGGCATGAACGCCGAGTGGCTGCGCTACTACATCGCCGCCAAGCTCAACGCCAGCGTCGAGGACCTCGACTTCAATCCGGACGACTTCCTGGCGCGCGTCAACAGCGACCTCATCGGCAAGTACGTCAATATCGCGAGCCGGGCAGCCAGCTTCATCACCAGGCACTTCGGCGGCGCGCTGCGCTACGGCGGCGACACCGGGCAGCTGGCCGAGCGCGCCGCAGCGCAGGCGGCGCTGGTCAGGGAGAGCTACGAGAGCCGCGAGTTCGGCAAGGCCATGCGCGACATCATGGCCCTAGCCGACCACATCAATCAGGAATTCGACGCGCGGCAGCCGTGGGTGCTGGCGCGCGATGCGAAGCGCGCCGCGGAGCTTCAGGACGTGTGCTCACGGGCGCTCGCCGGATTCAAGCTCCTCAGCGTGCTGCTCGCGCCGGTGCTGCCCGCGGTCGCCGAGCGCGTCGCGCGGCAGCTCTTCGGGCTCGACCGCGCGTTCCGCTGGAGCGACGCGGCGGTTCTGCCCGAGCGCGTGAACCCCTACGAGCACCTCATGACGCGAGTCGAGGCGCGGCAGCTCGAGGCGCTGTTCGAGAGCGATGCACCGGCTCCCGCCGGCGGGGCCGCGGCGGCGGCCGTGCCCCCGAAGCAGGCCGCGGCGGCGGGCACGCCCGCCCCGCATACGGCGGACTCCACCATCTCCATCGACGAGTTCAAGCGCATCGATCTGCGCGTGGCGCGGATCGTGCGCGCCGAGGCGGTCGCCGGCGCCGACAAGCTGCTGAAGCTCACGCTCGATCTGGGAACGGAACAGCGCACCGTGTTCGCCGGGATCAAGTCGGCCTACGATCCGGCGGCCCTCGAGGGCAGGTTGACCGTGATGGTGGCCAACCTGGCGCCGCGCAAGATGAAGTTCGGCGTCTCCGAGGGCATGGTGCTGGCGGCGAGCGGCGACAGTCCGGGCCTCTATCTGCTCGCGCCGGACAGCGGCGCGGCGCCCGGCATGAAGATCACCTGAGGCGAGGCCGTCCGAGCCTCGCGGGTGAGCGCACATGGTGAGCGCGCACGACATCGACGCCCTGCTGCCGCAGACCCAGTGCACGCGCTGCGGCTACAGCGGCTGCCTGCCCTACGCCGAGGCGATCGCGGCCGGGCTCGCCGAGATCAACCAGTGCCCGCCCGGCGGCGCCGCCACGATCGCCGCGCTCGCGTCGCTGCTCGAACGCGCGCCGCTCCCCCTCAACCCCGCTAACGGCATCGAAGGGCCGGAGCTGGCGGCACACATCGACGAACAGGCTTGCATCGGCTGCGCCCGCTGCCTGCCGCCCTGCCCGGTGGATGCAATCGTCGGCGCGCCCAAGCAGATGCACACCGTGGTGCTCGCGCTGTGCACCGGCTGCGAGCTGTGTGTCGCGCCCTGCCCGGTCGACTGCATCGCGATGGTGCCGCGCGCCGGCCTCGCCGCCGCACCGGCGGCACCTTCGCCCGAGGACAACCGCGCACGCTACGGTGCACATGGTGCGCGGCTCGCTGCGCGGTCAGAGCAGCACGCCTCGCTCGTCGCGGCGCGCAAACAGGCCGCCGCTCAGGCTTAGCGCCGTGAAGCCCACCACTCGCGCCGCCATTTTTCGCCGGCTGCGGGCCGCGAACCCCACG
>DASPOP010000357.1:0-7134 GCA_035625955.1 Steroidobacteraceae bacterium
ATCTGCCGGCAAAGGACGTCGAGCTCGCGCTCAAGCAGATTCTCGAGATCATGAGCGATGCGCTCTCGCAGGGCGAGCGCATCGAGATTCGCGGCTTCGGCAGCTTCTCGCTGCATTTCCGGCCCCCGCGCCAGGGACGCAATCCCAAGACCGGGGAGGCGGTCGCGCTCTCGGGCAAGCACGTGCCGCACTTCAAGCCCGGCAAGGACCTGCGTGAGCGCGTGAACGACGGCGCCGGCCGCCCGATCCGCGACTGAGCCGCAGCGGGGCCTTCCGCGGCGCGCGCGGCAGGTGTTTTGGGCGGCCCCGCGGACCTGCTATCGTCGTCATTCAGTGTTCGAGCTTCCTCCACTGCTGCTGGCGCTGGCCTTCATCCTGGTGGGCCTGGCCGCCTGGTTTCTCGGCCGCCGCAACGGCACCGCCCGCACCGTGCGGCTGCCCCGCGACTACTATGTCGGCCTCGATCACCTCATCAACGATCGCTTCGATCACGCCGCCGAGATCTTCGCCCGCATGGCGGAGGCCGACGGCGATGCCGCGGAAATCCAGTTCGCCCTCGGGAGCCTGTTCCGCCGGCGCGGCGAGGTGGATCGGGCGATCGCGATTCATTCGCGGCTGCGTGACCACGGCGGCCCGGGCCTTGCCGACAAGGCGGCCTTTGCGCTCGCGCTCGACTACCAGAGCGCGGGCCTCATGGACCGCGCCGAGCGTGTTCTCGAGGAGCTGGCGGCCTCGCGCGAGTACCGGCGCACCGCGCTCGATCACCTGGTGCGCATCTACGAGGCGCAGGGCGACTGGGCGAAGGCGCTCAAGGTGTTTCACGAGCTGCCGCCGGCGGTGCAGCTCGAGCGCGCCCGCGTGGCGGCGCACTACCTGTGCGAGCTCGCCGAGCACGCCCTGGTGCAGGGCGACAGCGAGCGTGCCCGCACACTGCTGCGGCAGGCGCGCACCCATCAGGCGACGCTGCCGCGCGCCGACATGCTCACCGCACGCATCGCGCAGCAGGCCGGGGACGCCGGCGGCGCGCTGCTCCTTTATCTGCATGCGCTGGAGACGGCGCCGGGCCTGGCGCTCGAGATCATTCCCTCGGTGCTCGCCATCGCGCGGCAGATGCGCCGGCACGATATGTTGAATGAGCTCGGACGGCGGCTGCGTCAGAGCGGCGGCGTGAGCCCGCGGCAGCTGGCATGGCTGCTGGCGACCGCCGTACCGGCGGAGGACATGGCGCAGCTGCCGGGAATCACCGCCGAGCTCGGCGGCGGCATGGAGTCGGCAGCCGAGGCGAGCTCGCTCAGCGCGTTGCTCACGCGTATCGGCGACGCCGGCGGCCGCTACCAGTGCAACGAGTGCGGACTCAACAGCGTTGGCTGGTACTGGCGCTGTCCCAAGTGCCGCTCGTGGGACAGCATGAGTCCGGCGGTGTTCAAGTGGGCCGAGCGCGCCGACCACGTGGTACGCGCCTCGTGAGCCCGTGAGGCGCGCTAGCGGCCAGTAGAGTTTGCGATGACGACGAATGCCAAATCGCCCATCCGCACGGCGGTGTTTCCCGTGGCGGGGCGCGGGACGCGCTTTCTGCCGGCCACCAAGGCAAGTCCGAAGGAGATGCTGCCGGTGGTGGACAAGCCGCTGATCCAGTACGCGGTCGAGGAAGCGCTCGCCGCCGGTGCACAACGGCTGGTCTTCATCACCGGCGCCTCCAAGCGCGCGATCGAGGATCACTTCGACTCCGACCAGGAGCTCGAGAACATGCTGCAGAGCCAGGGCAAGAGCGACCTGCTGAAGCAGCTGCGCAGCGTGCTGCCCTCCTATGCCTCGTGTATCTACATCCGCCAGCCGGCGCCCTTAGGTTTGGGCCACGCGGTGCTGTGCGCACAGCCGGCGGTGGGGGCCGAGCCCTTCTTCGTGCACCTGGCGGACGACCTCATCAGGAGCGAGGTGGCGTGCCTCGCGCAGATGGCGCGCGTCTATGAGGCCAAACGCGCCAGCGTGCTCGGCGTCGAGGCGGTGGCTCGCCGCGACACGGAGAAATACGGCATCGTCGCCGTCGAGGGCGAGAAGGCGGTGACCAGCCGCGTGCGCAGCATCGTCGAGAAGCCCAAGCCCGCGGATGCTCCGTCGAATCTCGCCGTGGTCGGCCGTTACGTGCTGGCGCCGGCGATCTTCGAGCACCTGGAGAAGATCGGCCAGGGAGCGGGCGGCGAGATCCAGCTCACCGACGGCATCGCGGCGCTGATGCGCGAGGAGGCGGTGTACGCCTACCGCTTCAGCGGCAAGCGCTATGACTGCGGCAGCAAGCTCGGTTACCTGCAGGCGACCGTCGAGTACGCCCTCGGCCACCCCGAGCTCGGCGGCGCATTCCGCAAGTACCTCGAGGGCCTGAAGCTCGCGGCAGCCACACGCTCCCCAGCGCGCCCCCGCCCGCGCGGTTCGCGAGGCTCAACCGCCCGCCGTGCGCCTCGACGAACTCGCGGCAGAGCGTAAACCCTGAGTCTGCACCGGCGAAGAGAGCGCCAAGCGCCTGTACGCACAGGGAATCGCGTAATTCCGCTGCTGCAGGGACGCGGTGATTGCGGCCGTCCGGTGAGATCCTCATTCTTTTTAGGTCTTGCGCACTCGCGTGCCGCGGCGGCAAAGTGAGTCGCGGAGGGGGCCTTACGCAAAGGAGGAGCCGATGGCCACGCGTCGTACAGATCAGATTCCCGCCACTGCCGACACCCGCGCGCGCGCGCAAGCGAAAGCGGCACGCACCAGCAAAGCAAAGGCGCCACAGCGCGCCGCCGTCACCGCCGAAGACCGCCGCGCGATGATCGCGGAAGCGGCGTACCTGCGCGCCGAGCGGCGCGGGTTCGTGCCCGGTTCCGAGACGGAAGACTGGCTCGCGGCGGAGGTCGAGGTGGATGCGCTGCTGAAGATCGGGCCCGGAGGGCCGGCGCAGTAACGGCGGCAGGCGCGCGCCGCTGCCGCCAGCGATCAGTGCGTGGACGGCGGTGCGGAGGTCGGGCCCGGAGCAGCCGGAGCCCCGGGCGGCCGCGCCTTGGGCGGCCGCAGCCCGTTCGAGTAGAGCATCCGCCCCGACGGCGTCACGAACACCGCATCGAAGTCCGGCATGCGGTTGATGATCTCGAGCGTCTTCTCGGGACCTAAGACGAAGGCGGTCTTCGACAGACCGTCGGTCTGCGTGGCGGTCGGGCCGATGATGGTGGCACTGCGCACCTTGTTGGCCGAGTGTCCGGTGTGCGGATCGATGATGTGGTGGTAGCGCACGCCGTCCTCGTCGAAATAACGCTCGTAGTCGCCGGAGGTCGAGACTGCGCTGTCGGACAGCGGGATCCGCGTCACCACCTTGTCCGGGTTGTGCGGCTCGTCGGGGTGGGCGATCGACACGAGCCACGGACGGCCGAGATGATCGCCGAGCAGCCGGCTGTCACCTCCGGCGGTCACGAGCGCATGCTGGATGCCGCGGGCCTTGAGGATCGCGATCCCGCGGTCGACGGCATATCCCTTGGCGATTCCTCCCAGGTCGATGCGCATCCCGGCGTGGCCGAAGCGGATGGTGTGCTGGACCGCGTCGAACTGCAGGTTGCGCCAGTTGACCGCCGGCAGCGCCGTCTTGATCTGTTCCTCGGTCGGATGGACGTGGAGCGGATAGTTATAAAGGTACCCGACACTCGCGTAGGTAATGTCGAAGGCCCCGAGGGTGATCTCCGAGAAGTGCGTCGACAGCTTGATGAGGTCGAACAGCTCCGGATCGACCTGCACCGGCTCGAGGGCCGCGCGCTGATTGATGCGCGAGAGCTGGCTGTCCGGTTTGTAGTGGCTCATGAGCGCATCGACCCGGCGCATCTCGTCCATCACCGCCGCGATCGCCGCGTTGCCCTTGTCGGGGTCGTCGGCCCAGAGCTGCACGTAGACGCGCGTGCCCATGATCGCTTCGGTGCGGTCGAACCAGGCGGCGCGCGCCGGCGCCGCGGCGAGCGCCAGCAGGCAGAGACTCGTCAGGCCGGCAACCCATCTCATGGCGCTAGCGTACCTAGCCGGAGGCGATTGGGGTATTCTGCCGGCTGCCCGACCGGGCAGTCACTCGGGGGGAGCGACCGATGAATTTCACGAGACTCAACACCTTCATTTGCGGCGCGCTGTGCGCCGCCGCCTTAAGCGTCGCGCCTGCAGTCACTCTGGCGCAGGCTGCGACCCCGGCTCCGGCCGCGAGTACCCCGGTGAAGTGCAAGGACGGCACGACCTCGCCGCACGGCGGCCGTGGCGCCTGCAGCGGCCACGGCGGCGTAGACAAGTCGGCCTCGGCCGGCTCCACGGCCAGCGCGGCGCCCGCCGCGGCGGCGGCACCGGCGGCAGCGCCGGCAGCCGCTTCCGGCAGCACGGCAGGCGGCTCTGGCGGACCGGTGACCTGCATGGACGGCACGACCTCGCCGCACGGCGGGCGAGGTGCCTGCAGCGGTCATGGCGGCATCAACAAGTCGGCTTCGGCCGCTCCGGCGGCAGCCGCGGCGGCGCCTGCGGCTGCGGCTGCACCTGCGGCGCCCGCAGCTCCGGCCGCTCCGGCCGCCAAGGCTTCCGCACCGGCACCCGCGGCGCAGGCCGCCCCAGGCGGCGGACCCGGCATGGTGTGGGTCAATACGGAGAGCAAGGTGTACCACTGCCAGGGGGACCGCTGGTACGGCAAGACCAAGTCAGGCTCGTACATGACCGAGGCGCAGGCCAAGGCGCAGGGCGCGCGCCCGGATCACGGCAAGCCCTGCTCGTGATGATGCATGCCGAGCCGGCGTGATCTGCTGCTCGCCGCCGCCGCCGGCGGCGTGCTGCTGGGCGGCGGCGCGCGCCGCGCGTTCGCCGGGGATGCCGCCGCGGGTGTGGAGGAGCTCGGGGCACTCCCGGGCAAGAGGCCGCTGATCCGCCGCACCTGGAGGCCGCCCAACTACGAGACGCCGCTGGCCGATCTGGTGCCCGCGTTCACGGCCAACGACGCCTTCTTCGTGCGCTATCACCTCGCGGTGATTCCGCAGATCGACGCCGACACCTGGCGGTTGAAGGTCGGCGGCAGCGGGGCGCAGAAGCCGCTGGTCCTCACACTCCGGGACCTCAAGCACGACTTCAAGCGCGCCACGCTGACCGCAGTCAATCAGTGCTCGGGTAACCGGCGCGGACTGTTCACGCCGCGCGTGCCGGGCGTGCAGTGGGGCAACGGCGCGATGGGCAACGCCGAGTGGAGCGGCGTGCGGCTGCGCGATGTGCTCGACCGCGCCGGGGTCGCGGCCAACGCGGTCGAGGTGGTATTCAATGGAGCCGACGTACCGGTGCTGCCCGCGACCCCCGACTTCCTCAAGAGCATTCCCGTCGAGCGCGCGCTGGATGAGAACACGCTGATCGCCTTCGAGATGAACGGCCATCCGCTGCCGCACTGGAACGGAGCGCCGGCGCGGCTGGTGGTGCCCGGATGGACCGGCACCTACTGGGTGAAGCACCTGACGGAGATCCGCATCGACACCGTGCCGTTCGACGGCTTCTGGGTCAAGGGCGCCTACCGGATTCCGACCGGGGCCTTCCCCGGTGTCCGCTTCAAGACCCAGGAGACGCCCGAGACGACGCCGATCACGGAGATCCTGGTGAACTCGCTCATCACCAGCCACGTGTCGGGCACGCGGCTGAAGCACGGCGCCAAGGTCGAGCTCGCGGGCAAAGCGTGGGACGGGGGCTCAGGGATAGCCGCGGTGGAGATCTCGACCGACGGCCGCCAGAGCTGGCGGGCGGCGGAGCTCGGGAAGGATCTCGGGCGCTTCGCCTGGCGCGAGTTCCGCTATCGGCTCGATACCTCGAAACCGGGCGCGCTCCTCGTGGCAGTGCGGGCGCGCAGCCGCGACGGCGCGACGCAGCCCGACAAGCTGACGCCCAATCCCGCCGGCTATCACTGCAACATCGTGCAGACCGTCACGCTGGAGGTCGCGTGAGAGGCGCGCTCGCGAGCGTGGCGCTGCTCGTGGCGCTCCCGGCGGCGTCCGGGCTCGCGCTCGCGGACGAGGACACCATCCATCTGCGCGACGGCGCCGGGCGCGATCTCACCGCCGGGCGCTGCGCTGTCTGCCACAGCCTCGACTACATACAGGGCAACGCGCCCGTGATGGACCGCGCCGGGTGGCAGAAGAGCATCCAGAAGATGCGCGACAAATTCGGTGCCCCGGTCACGGATGAGGAGGCGCAGCTGATCCTCGAGTACCTCGCCGGGAGCTACGCGGGCAAGCCCTAGCGTGCGCAGCGCGTGGACGCACCGCTCTTCAGCATCGGCGGCATCGATCACATCGTGCTGCGCGTGCGCGACCTGGCGCGCGCGCTCGAGTTCTACCGCGATACGCTCGGCTGCAGCGTGGAGCGCGAGCAGCGCGCGCTCGGCCTCACACAGCTGCGCGCCGGGCGCAGCCTCATCGATCTGGTGACCGCCGACGGGCCGCTCGGGCGGCGCGAGGTGCGCGGCGCACCTGCCGGCCCGAACGTGGAGCACTTCTGCCTCACCGTCGTGCCCTTCGATGAAGGCGCGCTGCGCTCGCACCTCGCGGCGCGCGGCATCGAGACCGGCGAGGGCGCCGAGCGCTATGGCGCCGAGGGCGAGGGGCGCTCCATCTACATCGAGGATCCGGACGGCAACCGGGTCGAGCTCAAGGGCGGGCGGACATGAGTCTCAAAGGCAAGACACTCTTTATTACGGGCGCAAGCCGCGGCATTGGACTCGCGATCGCGCTGCGCGCGGCGCGTGACGGGGCGAACATCGCGGTGGCCGCCAAGACCGCCGAGCCGCACCCCAAGCTCGCCGGCACCATACATACCGCGGCGGCCGAGATCGAGCGTGCCGGGGGCAAGGCACTGCCGCTGATGGTGGACGTGCGCGACGAGGCCAACGTCTCGGCCGCGGTGCGCCAGTGCGCCGAGGTTTTCGGCGGCATCGACATCTGCATCAACAACGCCTCGGCGATCAATCTGGCATCGACCGAGCAGATCGACATGCGCCGCTACGACCTCATCCAGCAGATCAACACCCGCGGCACCTTCGTGACCACGCGCGCCTGCGTGCCGTATCTGAAGCGCGCCGCCAATCCCCACGTGCTGACGCTGTCGCCGCCGCTCGAC
>DASPOP010000358.1:0-9596 GCA_035625955.1 Steroidobacteraceae bacterium
CACGATCTGTACTCGCGCCCGGCGACGCGCTTCGTCGCCACCTTTCTCGGCGCCGCCAATCTGTTCCTGGCGCGCCAGGGCGGCGACGGCATTCAGGTCGGCGCAGCCCGCATCGCCACCCACGAGCAGTCCGCGGAGCCGCGCGAGCACGAGGTGGTCGCGGTGGTGCGCCCCGAGGAGGTCACGGTGGCCGCCACGCCCGCCGAGCTCGGCGGCGGCTTCGTGGCGCAGGGTGTGGTCGATGAGATGGTATTCAGCGGCGCGCTCGAGCGGCTGCGGCTGCGTCTCGAGAACGGCGGCGGGGCGCCGCTGCTCGCCACCGCGGATGCGGCCGCGCCCCCCTATCTCGAGGTGACGCGCACGCAGCACGAGCAGCGCTCGTTCGAGCTGCATCCCGGGCAGAGCGTCGCCATCGGCGTGCGCCGCGTGCACGTGTTGCCGACGCCGCTGTCGAGCTTCGCCGCCTGCGCCGCCAGCGCGCCGGACGCCGAAACGCTCGCGCGCCAGCCACTGCTCACCGAGCTCGCCGCCCGCATGAAGACCCGCATCGCCGTGCGCTGCGAGCCGCAGCTCGGCATGGAGCAGGCCGGGCGAGGCGGAGCTGCGGCGTTCGTCGGCGCTACGGTGATCGCCTCCGAGCCGGGCGCGGCGCAGCGTGCCGCCTGGCTGCTGCAGCGCGGGGCGCGCGAGGTGCTGGTGCTGCCGGCACAGGCGGCCGTGCCGCATCGGGTGCTGATTCACTGGCTGGGCGAGGCGGCGCGGGCCGCGACGCTGGCGGTGTCCGAGAGCGTGTTGCGGCACGTGCCCGCGGAAGCCGTATACGCCGGCATTCCTCCCCAGGGCGCCGCGGACGTGGCGCCGGAGCTGGCACGCCGCCTGGCGGAAGCGCCCGCGCAGCTGCTGATCGTCGGCGTCACCGATCTGGCACGCTTCGCCGAGCGCTTCAGCCCGCTGCTCGACGGCGGCCGCTGGCCGGTGCTGGTCGTGCACCGCGCGACCTCCTGAAGGAGCCGCCCCCCGTGAGCTTCCGCAAGCCCAGCGTACTGCCCGGATTCGGGCTGACCTTCGGCTTCACCACTTTCTTCCTGAGCGCCATCGTGCTGCTGCCGCTCGCGGCGCTGGTGCTGGCGGC
The DNA here is from genome assembly GCA_035625955.1 of Steroidobacteraceae bacterium. Classification (GTDB taxonomy): domain Bacteria; phylum Pseudomonadota; class Gammaproteobacteria; order Steroidobacterales; family Steroidobacteraceae; genus 13-2-20CM-66-19. Next base: position 1,133 of record DASPOP010000358.1, read on the forward strand.
GGCCTCGATGCACTGGAGCGAATTCGTCGCCGTGGTCTCGAGCCCGCGCGCGCTCGGCTCGTACCGCCTGTCCTTCGGGGCCTCGGCGCTCGCCGCCAGCATCAATCTGGTGTTCGGCTTCATCATCGCCTGGACCCTGGTGCGCTACGAGTTCCCGGGGCGCAAGCTGATCGACGCGCTCATCGACATGCCGTTCGCGCTGCCGACGGCGGTCTCGGGCATCGCGCTCACCACGGTGTTCGCCCGGCACGGCTGGATCGGCCGCTACCTCGAGCCGCTCGGCGTCCAGGTCGCCTACACCTGGCTCGGCGTCACGCTCGCCCTGACGCTCATCAGCATGCCGTTCTCGGTGCGCGCCATGCAGCCGGCGCTGCTCGAATTGCAGCGCGAGCTCGAGGAGGCGGCGGAGACGCTCGGCGCCGGACGCCTCTACACCTTCCGCCGCATCATCCTGCCGACCGTGCTGCCGGCGCTGCTCACCGGCTTCACCCTGTCGTTCGCGCGAGCGGTGGGCGAGTACGGCTCGGTGATCTTCATCGCCGGCAACCTGCCGATGAAGACCGAGATCACCCCGCTGCTCATCGTCATCCACCTCGAGCAGTTCGACTACCGCGGCGCGGCGGCGCTCGGCGTGGTGATGCTGCTGCTGTCGTTCGTGGTGCTGCTCACCATCAACCTGCTGCAGGCCTGGAACCGGCGGCGCCACGTGCAGGCGGCGCACTGATGGCCGGCGAGCTCACCGGCGCCGCCGGGCTGCCCGAAGCGCAGCCGAGCGATGCGGCGCGCCGGCCGGGGCAGAACACCTGGCTCGCCGCCATCGTCCGCTGGCTGTTCATCACGCTGTCGCTCAGCTTTCTCGCGGCCGTGCTGCTCGCGCCGCTGGCGACGGTGTTCGCTATGGCGCTGGCGCGCGGCTTCGAGGCGTATCTGGTGAGCTTCGCCGATCCGGACACGCTGGCGGCCATCCGCCTGACGCTGCTCACCGCCGCGGTGGTGGTGCCGATCAACACCGTGTTCGGCCTGGCGGCGGCCTGGGCGATCGCCAAGTTCGAGTTCCGCGGCAAGAGCGTGCTGATCACGCTCATCGACCTGCCGCTGGCGATCTCGCCGGTGATCTCCGGCATGGTGTTCCTGCTGCTGTTCGGCCTGCACGGCTGGTTTGGCCTGTGGTTGCAGCGGCACGGCCTCAGCATCATCTTCGCGCTGCCCGGCATCATGCTGGCCACCATGTTCGTGACCTTCCCGTACGTCGCACGCGAGCTGATCCCGCTGATGCAGCAACTGGGCAACGACGAGGAGGAAGCCGCGATCACGCTCGGCGCCGGCGGCTGGATGACCTTGTTCCGCGTCACGCTGCCCAAGATCCGCTGGGGCCTGCTGTACGGCGTGATCCTGTGCAACTCGCGCGCCATGGGCGAGTTCGGCGCGGTGTCGGTGGTCTCGGGCCACATCCGCGGACTCACCAACACGATGCCGCTGCACATCGAGATTCTCTACAACGAATACAACTTCGTGGGCGCCTTCGCGGTCGCCTCGCTCCTCACCATGCTCGCCGGGCTGACGCTGGTGGTGAAGAACCTGATCGAGCGCGCGCGCGCCGCTCAGGGCGCGTAGATCTGGTCGAACACCCCGCCGTCGGCGAAGTGCGTGCGCTGCACCGCGGCCCAGCCGCCGAAATCGGCGATGGTGACCAGCCGCAGCGCCGGGAAGTGCGCCGCGTAACGGGCCGCAACTTCGGGGTCGCGCGGCCGGTAGTAGTGGCGGGCGATGATCTCCTGGCCTTCCTTGCTGTAGAGGTACTCGAGGTAGGCAGTCGCGACCGCGCGCGTGCCGTGACGCTCGGCCACCGCATCGACCACCGCCACCGGCGGCTCGGCCAGCATGCTCACCGAGGGCACGACGATCTCGAGCTGACCGGCGCCGGTCTCGCGCATCGCCAGCTGCGCCTCGTTCTCCCAGGCGATCAGCACGTCGCCCAGGCCGCGCTGCACGAAGGTGGTGGCGGCGCCGCGCGCGCCGGTATCGAGCACCGGTACGTTCCGGTACAGCCGGCGCACGAACTCGCGCGCGCTCGCATCATTGCCGCCGGGCTGCGCACGCGCCCAGGCCCAGGCCGCCAGGTAATTCCAGCGCGCGCCGCCCGAGGTCTTGGGGTTGGGCGTGATGACGGCGATGCCCTCGCGCACCAGATCTCCCCAGTCGTGAATCCCTTTGGGGTTGCCGCTGCGTACCAGCAGCACGATCGTCGAGGTGTAGGGCGAGCTGTTGTCGGGCAGGCGGCTCTGCCAGTCGGAGGGCAGGAGCTTGCCCTGCGAGGCGATGACGTCGATGTCGGCGGCGAGCGCGAGCGTCACCACGTCCGCGGCCAGCCCCTCGATCACCGAGCGCGCCTGCTTGCCCGAGCCGCCATGCGACTGATCGACGCGCACCTTCTGGCCGGTCTGCGCGAGCCAGTAGCGGGCGAAGGCGCCGTTGAAGTCCGCGTACAGCTCGCGGGTCGGGTCGTAAGACACGTTGAGGAGCGTGACGCGCGTGGCTGAGCTCTGGTGCCGGCTGTCGCAGGCGGCGAATGCGGCCAGCAGCGCCGCCGCCGCGAGCGCGGCCGCACCCGCGCGCGGGTGCATCGTCACGCGGCCGGCAGCCCGAGCGCGCGCCGCAAATGCGGCTCGAGCGCGTCGGCACACTCCCACACCGAGCGCGGACCGCCGAGTGCGGCGAGTTGCGTCATTCTCAGGCCCTGGTAGCCGCAGGGATTGATGCGCGCGAAGGGCTCGAGATCGAGCGCCACGTTGAGCGCCAGGCCGTGATAGCTGCCGTTGCGCCGCACCCGCACGCCGACGCTGGCAAGTTTCTCGCCGGCGACGTAAACCCCGGGCGCGCTGCGGCGGCCCTCGGCGGCGATGCCGAATTCGGCTGCGAGGTCGATCACGGCCCTCTCCAGCGCGGTGACGAAGTCGCGGATGCCGAGCCCCAGGCGTCTCAGATCGATGAGCGGGTACACGACCAGCTGTCCCGGACCGTGATAGGTCACCTGCCCGCCGCGGTCGATCTGTACCACCGGGATGTCGCCGGGCGCGATGAGGTGTGCGCGGCTGGCATTGGCACCGAGCGTGAACACCGGCGGGTGCTCGAGCAGCCAGATCTCATCCGGCGTCGCGGCGGCGCGCTCCGCGGTGAAGCGCTGCATCGCGCGCCAGGTGGGCTGGTACTCGACGCGCCCGAGGCGGCGGATCAGCGCCGCAGGCATCGGCTGCCGGGCCACCGCCGGCGGCGCGGACACCACCGCGGCCGCAACCGCGCCGGCGGCGCTCATGGTGCGAGACTCCGGTTATCGAGACCGGCGTTGTTGCGGTTGAGCGCCTGCTCGGCGCGGTAGCTCGAGCGCACCAGCGGTCCCGACACGCACTCGAGAAAGCCGAGCGCCAGCGCCTGCTCGCGGTAGCGATCGAACTCGGCAGGCGTGACGAAGCGCTCCACGGGCAGATGGTTGAGCGTCGGGCGCAGATACTGCCCGAGCGTCACGATGTCGACCTGCACGGCGCGCAGATCCGCGAGCGTCGCGGCGATCTCCGCGTCGGTCTCGCCGAGGCCGAGCATCAGGCTGCTCTTGGTGAGAACCGAGAGGCGATGGCGCTTGGCGTACGCGAGCACGTCGAGAGTCTGCTGGTAGCCGGCGCGCGGATCGCGCACCGGGTGCGTGAGGCGCCGCACGGTCTCGATGTTCTGCGCGAACACCGCGATCCCGGAGTCGACCACGGTGGCGACGTCGGCGAGCACCCCCTGGAAATCCGGCGTCAGCGCCTCGACCGCCGTGCGGGGGTTCCGCCGCCGGATGGCGCGCACGCAGGCCGCGTAGTGGGCGGCGCCGCCGTCCGGGAGATCATCGCGGTCGACCGAGGTGAGCACGACGTAGCTGAGCTTCATCAGCTCGACGGTGCGCGCGGCGTTCTCGGGCTCCTCGGCGTCCAGCCAGCCGTGCGGGTTGCCGGTGTCGACCGAACAGAAGCGGCAGGCGCGCGTGCACACGGCGCCCATCAGCATCAGCGTCGCGGTGCCGGCGTTCCAGCACTCGCCGATGTTGGGGCACTTGGCCTCCTCGCACACCGTCGCCAGCCGGTGCTCGCGTACGACCGCCCTGACACCCTGAAAGCCGCCGCCCGTGGGAGCGCGCGCCTTGAGCCAGGGAGGCTTTCGGGCAGGCGGAGGCGGCGGGTAAGGTCCGCGGGCCTTGACACCGTCGCGGATGGCCGTAAATCCTTGAGGCGTAACGTATTTTTCGCCGCTCCGAGGGGCCGCGGCGTCGGCCGTTACGACCGGAATCCCTTTGAGCTGCGGCATGCTTTCATTGTAACGCACGCAGCCGCGCATCCAGCGCCGCGAGCCGCTCGGGGGTACCGACGTCGCTCCAGGCGCCGCGGTGCAGCTCGCCGCGCACGCGCCGCGCCGCGATCGCGCGCTGCAGGAGCGGCAGGAGCGGAAAGCGCTCGCCGCTCGCGCCATCGAAGAACTCGCGCCGGAACATGCCGACACCCGAATAGGTGAGGCGCCCGGTGTCGCGGCTCACCACCAGGTCGCCGTCGAGCCCGAAATCGCCGCGCACGTTGTGCGGCGGGTTGGGCACGAGCACCAGGTGCGCATGCGCGCCATCCTCGAGCGACAGCGCGGCGAAATCGATGTCGGTCCAGATGTCGGCGTTCACCACCAGGAAGGGCCCGGGACCGAGCAGCGGCGCCGCCCGGAAGATGCCGCCGCCCGTCTCGAGCGGCACCGGGCCCTCGTCGCTCCAGGTGATCGACACGCCCCAGGCGCCGCCGTCGCCGAGCGCCGCGTGCAGCTGCTCCGCGAGCCACGAGGTGTTGACGACGACCTCGCGGAAGCCCGCGCGCGCGAGCGCGGCGAGATGCCAGGCGATCAGAGGCTTGCCGGCGACGGGCACCAGGGGTTTGGGAAGGGAATCGGTGATCGGGCGCATGCGTTCGCCCCGCCCCGCCGCGAGCAGCATGGCCTTCATGGCTCGAGCACCCGCGCATTGGCGCGCGGCAGCGCCGCTGCGACCCGCTGCGCGAGAAAGTGCCCGAGGGGCTCGAGCTCGGCGTACTGCGCGCAGGTCTCGCGCACGTAGGCGAGCACGCGCGGCAGATCCGCCAGGTAGCCTGGCTTGCCGTCGCGGTACCACAGGCGGCAGAAGATGCCGAGCACCTTGATGTGCCGCTGCACGCCGATCAGGTCGAACCAGCGCAGAAACTCCGCCTCGCTGGCGCCCGCGGCGCCGCCTTGAGCCGCGAGCTGCGCACGATAGCTGCTCACCCAGCCGAGCACGCGCGCCCGCGGCCAGGCGATATAACAGTCCTTCAGCAGCGATACCAGGTCGTAGCCGACCGGCCCGCGCAGCGCATCCTGAAAGTCGATCACTCCGGGGTTGCGCCCGCTCACCACCATGAGGTTGCGCGAGTGATAGTCGCGGTGCACGAACACTTGCGGCTGCGCCAGCCCCTCGCGAATCAGGAACGCGAAGGTGTCGGCGATCAGCTCCGCCTCCGCGGCGCGCAGCTCGAGCGCCAGATGCCGCCCGAGCAGCCACTCCGGCATCAGCGCCAGCTCCCGCTCGAGCGCCGCGTGGTCGTAGGGCGGCAGCTCCCGGCTCGCAGTCCGCCCGCGCACCTGGATCGCGGCGAGCGCGGCGAGCGCGTCGCGGTACAGCGGCTCAGGGTCGTCGCCGGCGCTCAGCCGCTCGAGGTACAGCGTCGCCCCGAGGTCCTCGAGCAACAGCAGACCCCGGGCGGCGTCGCTTTCATGCACGTGCGGGACGTGCACGCCGAGCGACTCGAGCAGCCGCGACACCTTGAGGTACGGGCGCACGTCCTCCTGCTGCGGAGGAGCGTCCATCACGATGTAGGTCGCCGCGGCGGTGAACACGCGAAAGTAGCGCCGGAAGCTGGCATCGCTCGAGGCGGGCTCGATGCGCGTCGCCGGCAGCCGCAGCTCGCGCGACAACCATTCGTCGATCAGCGCAAGTCGCGCGTCGGTATCGGGCATGCAGGGGACTACGGGCGTCCGCGTGGCTGCGGCGCGCCATTATAATGCCGCTCTCCATGGTGCGTCCGGGCACATTCGTTCTCGCCGTCGCCGCGCTCGGCAGCATCATGCCCGCCGCCCGGGGCGATGAGCCGCCCTGCCCGACACAGACCGGGCAGCCGGCCGCCGCCGCCGGGATCAGCGCAGCCGCCGCCGCACAGGCCGGCAAAGCCGCCGCCGCGCCGCGCGGCAACATCGAGATCAAGGCCGATACCGCCGACGTCAGCGTCGAGGGCAAGGGCTCGCTCAAGGGCGATGTCGTGGTGCGCCAGGGCGACGTCGAGCTGCGCGCCGGCGAGATGCAGATCGACAAGCCCAGCCAGTTCGTGCAGAGCGCCGGTCGCATCGAGTACCGCGACCCGCTGGTGCACGTGACCGGTGCCGGCGGCAGTTATTCGGCCGCCACGGGCGCGGAGTTCAAGGGCGCGCAGTTCGATCTGCGCGAGCGCGCCGCGCGCGGCGCGGCCGACAGCCTGGCGCTGACACCCGACGGCGTGCTGCACCTCCGCAACGTCACCTTCACGACCTGCCCGCTGTCGCACGAGGCGTGGCAGCTCAAGGCGAGCAGCATCACGCTCGATACCCGCGATCAGATCGGCACCGGGCACAATGCGAGCGTCGACTTCCTCGGCGTGCCGCTGGTGTATCTGCCCTGGGTGTCGTTCCCCCTGGGCAGCGAGCGCAAGAGCGGCTTCCTGTTCCCGAGCGTCGGCAGCACCTCGAGCAGCGGCTTCCAGCTCGCGGTTCCCTACTACTGGAACATCGCGCCCAACGCCGACTTCACCTTCCAACCCGTCGAGTACACCAAGCGCGGCCCCGACCTGGGAGGCGATCTGCGTTTCCTCACCGCCGACCAGCACGGCGAGCTGCAGTGGAACTATCTGCCGAACGATACGCTGTACGGGGGCAGCCGCAGCCGCGTGCAGCTCAACGACGTCGCCGAGCTGCCGGCGGACGTGCGCCTCACGGTCGATGCGCAGACGGTGAGCGACGTGCTCTACTTCCAGGACTTCTCGCAGAGCCCGGCCGGCACCAGCACCTCGTTCCTCAATCGCAGCGCCACCCTCTCCTACCGCGACGCGCACTGGAGCGTGGACGGCCAGGCGCAGCAGTACCAGACGATCGACACGACGGTGCTGGTCGACGAGCGCCCCTACGCGCGCGTGCCGCGGCTCGCGGTCGCCAGCGACTACAGCCTGTTCGGCCTGCTGCACTACGGCTTCGCCTCCGAGATCGTCGACTTCCAGCACGCGCCGAGCACCGCCGGGCTGCCGCCGCTGCCGGCCGGCTGGCGCGAGGACGTGACGCCGGCGCTGTCGCTGGCGCTCGCCGGGCCCGGCTATTTCTTCCGGCCGGCGCTCGCCTGGCGCGCGACCTGGTATCAGCTCACCGACACGCTCCCGGGGACGCCGACTTCGCTGTCGCGCAATCTGCCGCTCGGCAGCGTCGACACGGGCCTGGTGTTCGAGCGCGAGTCGGGCTCGCACGATCAACGCACGCTGACGCTCGAGCCGCGCGTCCAGTATCTCTACGTCCCCTACCGCGATCAGAGCTCGCTGCCGGTGTTCGATACCGGGCTCCCCGACCTGAATGTGGTCGAGCTGTTTCGCAGCAACCGTTACGTGGGCGCCGACCGCGTGAGTGACGCCAACCAGCTGACCACCGCACTCACCAGCCGGCTGCTCGATGCTCAGAGCGGCCGGCAGTTCCTCACCGCGACCATCGGCCAGAGCTATTACTTCACGACCCCGCGCGTGACGCTCCCCGGCGAGACGCCGCTCACCGCGCCGCACTCGGATTTCGTCGCCCAGCTCGCCCTCACCGGCTTCGCCGACTGGAACGCGGATGCCGCCGTGCAGTGGGATCCCGACCATCAGCGCAGCGAGCGCACCCAGCTCAATCTGCAGTACAAGCCGGCCCGCGACGCGGTGCTCAACCTGAGCTACCGTTACGAGCGCTTCGTGCAGCTGCCGGAGTTCGTCCAGGGCGTCGAGCTGCCGTGCAACCCGGCGGCGCCGGTCCAGCCCGGTGTCCCGACCGGCTGCGACATCCGCGGCTTCGACCAGGTCGACGCCTCGGGCGCCTGGCCCATCCGCCGCTCCTGGAACATGTTCGTCCGCGAGGTCTTCGACCTGCGCAACCACGAAGAACTGGAGCGATTCGCCGGCTTCGAGTACCGTGCGTGCTGCTGGCGGTTGCGGCTCGGCGCCCGGCATTACGTGAGCAGCTTCACCGGCTCCCGGGATACCGGAATCTGGCTGCAGCTGGAACTTGCGGGGCTGGCCGGTGTCGGATCGGCGTCGGATACCTCGCTCAGCGAGGAGATCCGCGGCTACACTCCCGCGGACACGAGTGTCCAGAAAATCAAGGCCCCCTGAGGGCCCCTCCT
>DASPOP010000359.1:0-2131 GCA_035625955.1 Steroidobacteraceae bacterium
GTAACCGTTTAACTTCGTCGCACAGCCTTCCGCGACGTAGTAGCCAAGCAGCTTCAGGAAATCGTCGGTCAGGGACTTGTCCTCGCGCTCCACTTTGTTGATCGGGAAGACCAGCCAGTCGCCGGGCGCGAGCTCGCCTGCCGGAACGTATTCGGGCTCCGCGGCATCCAGACGCTTCTGATCGATATCAGGCCAGCGTCCCGGGCCGCGAACGAACTTGCTTACGCGCGCGCGCCGGATAGCCAGCACGGGGTGCTCAGGCGTTACGTGGAAGCGATTGGCGGCGCTTCGCGGGGTGATTTCGATCATGTCACCGTGGTAGGCGCGGCGCATGATCTTGGCGACTTCGGCTTCTTCGCCGCGGTCGTTGAGCACGACGTCGTGCAAGGCGACATCGCGGACGCAGCGCATCTCGTCTCCATAGGAGACTTCCTCCCAGGCGGGCAGGCAACCCTCGAGGTAGCTGACGTATGCCCCTTCATCCGCAATGATGAGCGTCCGCTCAAACTGGCCGGTCTTGGCTGCGTTAATGCGGAAATACGTCGACAGCTCCATCGGGCAGCGCACACCCTTCGGCACGTAGACGAACGAGCCGTCGGAGAACACCGCGGAGTTCAAGGTCGCGAAGAAATTGTCGGTGTAGGGGACGACGCTCCCCAGGTACTGCTCGATCAGCGCGGGGTGCGCCCGCACCGCCTCGGAGAAGGGCAGGAACACCACGCCCGCCGCGGCCAGGCGCTCCTTGAAGGTCGTGGCGACCGAGACCGAATCGAACACCGCATCGACCGCGACGCCGGCGAGGCGCGCGCGCTCGTGCAGCGGCACCCCGAGCTTCTCATAGGTCTCGAGGAGCTTCGGATCCACCTCGGCGAGACTCTTCGGGGCGTCCTTCTTCGACTTCGGCGCGGAGTAGTAGGAGATCGCCTGGTAGTCGATGGGGGCGAAGCGCACGTGCGCCCAGTGCGGCTCCTTCATGGTGAGCCAGTGGCGCAGCGCCTTGAGGCGCCACTCGGTGAGGAAGGCGGGCTCGCCTTTCTTGCGCGAGATGAGGCGCACCACGTCCTCATCGAGCCCCGGCGCGACCGTGTCCGAGTCGATCTCGGTCACGAAGCCGTGGCTGTAGCCACGCCCCATGAGGCTCTCGAGCTCCTTGGCGGTTTCGCTCATGAGCGGGCCTGCGTGCGGCCGGCGGCGGACTTCATCTCGCGCTCGAGCCCCGGCAGCCGGGCGGGGGTAGCATCGAGTCCGGCGAGCTGGGCGAGACTCACGTCATAGAGGGCGCGGCGGATGGCGAGATTGAGGCGCTGCCACACGCGGCTCACGCGGCAGCTCTCCTCGATCTCGCAGTTGCCGTGGCCCGCGGCGCAGTCGGTGAGGGCCACGGGTCCCTCGAGCGCATCGAGGATCGCGGCAGCGCTGATCTGCGTCGCCGGGCGGGAGAGCTGGTAGCCGCCGTGCAGCCCCCGGGTCGAGGTCACGAGCCCGGCGCGCTGCAGCTGCTTCAGGAGCTTGCTCACGGTGGGGGCGGCGATACGGGTCTGCTCCGCGAGCGCGGTCGCGGTCTGCACCCGTGCGGGCTCGCCTGCGAGCGCGGCGAGGAGCACGGTGGCGTAGTCGGTCAGCCGGCTGATACGCAGCATGGGGCACCCTCCGAAAGTAGGACTATTTTAGTACTAATTGCTTCCTGGAACCAAGGGAGCCGTGGGTTTTTGCTATCCTTAGCGATCCGATTTTCAAAGGCTTGCGGTCACGAGGGCGCCTGACTACGAAGGGCGCACGTCGATCGCCTTAAGGAGTGGACGATGAATCTCACTGAGCTCAATCGCGTCGCCAACGCGATGGTCGCCAAGGGCAAGGGCATCCTGGCTGCGGACGAGAGCAGCGGCACCATCAAGAAGCGCTTCGACGCCATCAAGCTGGAGTCGACCGAGGAGCATCGCCGCACCTACCGCGAGATGCTCTTTACCGCCCCCGGCGCCGCCGAGGCGGTGAGCGGCGTGATCCTCTACGATGAGACCATCCGCCAGAGCACCAGGGACGGCACGCCGTTTCCGCAGTACCTCGCCAGGCAGGGGATCATCCCCGGCATCAAGGTCGATCTCGGCGCGAAGCCGCTCGCCGGCTTCCCGGG
>DASPOP010000360.1:0-6754 GCA_035625955.1 Steroidobacteraceae bacterium
GTTGAAGGGCTTGAACTCGGCCAGCTTCTCGGTGCCGCGGTGCAGGAGCCCGATGTGGGGATCGGCCTTCTGGATGACCTCGCCGTCCATCTCCAGCACCAGGCGCAGCACGCCGTGCGCGGCCGGGTGCTGCGGCCCGAAGTTCATCGTGTAGTTGCGGATCTCGTTGAGCGGGGCGGCCATCAGCGCGGCACCTGCGGGTCGCGGAGCGCCGGCTCGTAGCGGTGGTCGTGGCGGATCACCTTGGGCACCAGCACCCTGGGTGTGATGCTCACCGGGCGGTACACGACCCGCTGCTTGTCGGGGTCGTACTGCACCTCGACGTTGCCGGTCAGCGGGAAGTCCTTGCGGAACGGATGGCCGATGAAGCCATAGTCGGTGAGTATGCGGCGCAGATCCGGGTGGCCGCGGAACACGATGCCGAACAGATCGAACGCTTCGCGCTCGAACCAGTTGGCGCTCGCCCACACGTCGATTACCGAGTCGACCGCCGGCTCGGCCGTGTCCGGGCATCTCACCCTGAGGCGCAGCCGCTGGTTGTTCGCGATCGAGAGCAGCTGATAGGCGACGGCGAAACGCCCGGGCGCGTCCGGGTCGGGCGGACCCTCCTGCGCGACGCGCGCGCGGCTGAAGCCCGAGCGGGTCGCGCTCTGGGTCTGCCAGTCATCGCGCCCGTAGTGGAGGTAATCGACCCCCGCCACGTCCATGAGCATCTCGAAGCGCAGCTCGGGAGCATCGCGCAGCGTCTGGCAGACCCCGAGGAGCGAGCCGGCGTCGGTCTCGTAGGCGAGCTCGTGGGCGAGCGCCGGCAGGCGCCGCACGCTCGCCACGAGCCGCGCGTCGACCTTCCCCGCGAGTGCCTCGACCGACTCGTTCTTGCCGTCCGTCCCCGTCATCCGCCTATCTCGCGATCGTGCTGGTGCGTGCGATCTTCTTCTGCAGCTGTACGATGCCGTAGATCAGTGCTTCGGCCGTCGGCGGGCAGCCCGGCACGTACACGTCGACCGGTACGATGCGGTCGCAGCCGCGCACGACCGAATAGGAATAGTGGTAGTAACCGCCGCCGTTCGCGCACGAGCCCATCGAGATCACCCAACGCGGCTCGGCCATCTGGTCGTAGACCTTGCGCAGGGCCGGCGCCATCTTGTTGACCAGTGTGCCGGCCACGATCATGACGTCGGACTGGCGCGGACTCGGCCGGAACACCACCCCGAAGCGGTCGAGGTCGTAGCGCGAGGCGCCCGCGTGCATCATCTCGACGGCGCAGCAGGCGAGCCCGAAGGTCATCGGCCACAGCGAGCCGGTGCGCGCCCAGTTGACGAGCGTGTCCAGCTGGGTGGTGATAAAGCCGCGCTGCGCGAAGCTCTCGGGACCCTCGGCGACCGCTAGTCCCACTCGAGCGCTCCCTTGCGCCACTCGTAGATGAAGCCCACCACCAGGATGGCGAGGAAGATGCCCATGGCGGCGAGGCCGGCGACCCCGATCTTGCCGAGCGCCACCGCCCACGGAAACAGGAACGCGATCTCGAGGTCGAAGACGATGAACAGGATCGCCACCAGGTAGTAGCGCACGTCGAACTTCATGCGGCTGTCCTCGAAGGCCTCGAAGCCGCATTCGTAGGGCGAGAGCTTGGCGCGGTCGCTGTGGAAGCGTGCGAAGTAGCGCCCGAGGCCCGTGCCGAGCGTGAGCAGGACCACGGCGAGCGCCGAGGCGACCACGAGAAAGATCAGGATCGGCAGGTAATTCAGCAGCACAGGGATCAGCCGTAAAAAAGGCAGATCGCCATGACCTGCCCCCGACAAAAGTCCGGGCATTGTAGCAGCGCGATCGAGCTTTTGGTGCCGACGGGGAGATTCGAACTCCCACACCTTGCGGCGCTAGCCCCTCAAGCTAGTGTGTCTACCAATTCCACCACGTCGGCAACATTAAAAGCTCGCCTCGCGCGCGGCTTGCGCTACTTCGGCGCCGGCGCAGGCGTGGGCGCCGGTGTCGAAGCCGGTGCCGCGCCGGGTGCCGGCGCCGGAGCCTGGGCCGGCGGGCCCGCGGGGGGCGGCGTGCCGCTGGCTGGCGCCGCCTTGCCGCTCTCGGCGGCCTCCTCGAGGATCGTCTTCTGCTGCTCCTTGCCGGTGGTCGTGCCGACATAGGTGAGCGCGAGACTGTTGATCATGAAGATCGCGGCAAAGATCGCCGTGGCGCGCGACAGCGCCGTGCTCGCGCCGCGCGCACCGAACACGGTGCCCGAGGCACCCGCGCCAAAGCCGGCGCCTGCATCGGCGCCCTTGCCGCGCTGAAGCAGCACCAGGCCCAATATGGCCACCGAGGAGAACACCTGAACCGCGGTCAGAAGCATTCGTAACATCGGTACATCCACTCAGCCCGGCCGCGCCGCGGCCAGGATTGTCAGAAACTCATCGGCCTTGAGCGAGGCGCCACCGATCAGGCCGCCGTCGACGTCCGGCATGCTGAAGAGCTCGGCCGCGTTGCCGGCCTTGACACTGCCGCCGTAGAGAATGCGGGTGGCGGCGGCAATTTTAGCATCCCGGGCCGCGATCCGGCCGCGGATGAACGCGTGCACGTCCTGGGCCTGGTCGGGCGTGGCATTGCGCCCGGTCCCGATCGCCCACACCGGCTCGTAGGCGATCACGCCGCGCTCGAGCGTTCCGGCGCCGCACAGCTCCAGCACCACCTCGAGCTGCCGCGCCACGATCTCGCGCGTGCGGCCGGCCTCGCGATCGGCGAGCTGCTCGCCGACGCACAGGATCGGAACCAGGCCCTTGGAATGGGCCGCGGAGAACTTGCGCGCCACCAGCTGATCGCTCTCGCGATAGAGCAGTCGCCGCTCGGAGTGCCCCACGATCACGTACTGACAGCCGATGTCCTTGAGCATGGCTGCGGAAACCTCGCCGGTGAACGCCCCCTGCGGGTCGGCGCACACGTCCTGGGCTCCCAGGATGAAGAGCGAGTCGCGCAGCAGCCGTCCGACCTCCTGCAGGTACACGAGCGGCGGACACACGATGCAGTCGGCCGCGGCCGAGGCCGGGGCCTGGGCCAGCAGCTCCTCGGCCAGTCGCGCGTTCTCGGCGCGCGAGCCATGCATCTTCCAGTTCCCGGCAACGATCGGACGGCGCGCGGAATTCAAAGGCTTGCACTCGCTCTAAAACGGGGGGCCAACCCCAAAAGGGGCGCGGGATGATAGCGGCCGAGGGGGGGTGGCGCAACGCTCCCCGGCGCCGCGGTTCAGGGCGGTGCCATCAACCAGCGGCCGCCTTGACGACGTCGGCGAGCTCGGTGGCCGCGGCGCGGGTTACGCCCTCGTCCCGGCCCTCGACCATGACGCGGATCACCGGCTCCGTGCCCGAAGGCCTGAGCACCACGCGCCCCTCGCCTCCCATGGTCCGCTCGATGCGCGCCATGGCCTCCTGCACCGCGGGCACGCCCGCGGGGTCGAAGCGCTTCGACACCTTCACGTTGAGCAGCACCTGCGGGAACTTCTGCATGCCCGAGGCGAGCTCGGCCAGCGGGCGGCCGCTCTGCTGCATTACCGCCAGCACCTGCAGCGCGCACACCAAGCCGTCGCCGGTCGTGGTCTTGTCGAGACACAGGATGTGTCCCGAGGTTTCGCCGCCGAGGATTCCCTGCAGCTCGCGCAGCATGGCGAGCACGTAGCGGTCGCCGACGGCGGCGCGGCGGAACTCGATGCCGCTGGCGCGCAATGCCACCTCGAGCCCGAGATTGCTCATGACCGTGCCGACCACGGGGCCGCGCAGCGTGCCTGCCTGCTTGAGGGCGCGCGCGATCACATAGAGCAGCTGATCGCCGTCGACGATGCGGCCCAGGTGATCGACCATCACCAGGCGATCGCCGTCGCCGTCGAGCGCAATGCCGACGTTGGCCCGCACCCCGGGCACTGTGAGCTGCAGCAGAGCGGGAGCGGTCGAGCCGCAGCCGTCGTTGATGTTGCGGCCGTTGGGCGAGCAGCCGATCGGCACGATCTCGGCGCCGAGATCGGCGAGGATCCGCGGCGCCACCTTGTAGGAAGCGCCGTTGGCGCAGTCGACCACGATCTTGAGGCCGGAGAGATCGACCCCGGGCGGCAGGGTCGAGGCGCAGAAGTCCTGATAGACGGTGCGCGAGCGGTCGACGCGCGTGGCGCGCCCCAGGCTGCGCGAGGTGCGCGTGAGCGGCGCATGCGCCAGCTCGCTCTCGATCGCCTCCTCGAGCTCGTCGGAGAGCTTGGCGCCCGAGCCGTCGAAGAATTTGATGCCGTTGTCGTCATAGAGATTGTGCGAGGCGCTGATCACCACGCCGAAGTCGCAATCGAAGCGCGTGGTCAGATAGGCGATGCCGGGCGTCGGCAGCGGCCCGATGAGCATGACGTCGACGCCGGCGGCGACGAAGCCGGCTTCCAGGGCCGATTCGAACATGTAGCCCGAAAGCCGCGTGTCCTTGCCGATCAGCACGGTGCCGCCGTCGGGGGCGAGCACCCGCGCGGCGGCGCTGGCCAGATGCAGCGCGAAGTCGACGGTCATCGGGTGGTCGCCCACCTTGCCGCGCACGCCATCGGTTCCGAAATAACGCCGTCCCATCTAGCTCTCTCTTACCGCCGCCACGAGCTTCAGCGCCTCGACCGTCGACGCGACATCGTGCGCGCGCACGATGCTCGCGCCCTCGAGCGCCGCCAGGACCGCCAGCACTACGCTGCCGAGCAGCCGCTCGCCCGCGGGATGGCCGGTGAGTTTGCCCACCATGGACTTGCGCGACAAGCCGACCATCACCGGCAACCCGCCCGAGCCGAGCTCGCGCAGCTGGCGCAGCAGCGTCAGATTGTGCTCCAGAGTCTTGCCGAAGCCGAATCCCGGATCGAGAACCAGGCGGTCGGCGGAGAAGCCCGCGGTCCGGCAGGCGCGGGCGCGTTCCTCGAGAAACGCCCGGACCTCGCCGACGACATCCCGGTAGGCGGGTGAGGCCTGCATGGTGCGTGGCTCGCCCTGCATGTGCATCAGGCACACGGCGCAGCCGCTCGCTTGCGCCGCTTCGAGCGCTCCCGGCTCGCGCAGCGCGCGCACGTCGTTGATGAGGCCGGCGCCGGCCGCGGCGGCGGCGCGCATGACCTCGGGCGTGCTGGTATCGACGGAGATCACGGCGCCGGTCGCGCCGTGCAGCCGCTCGATGACGGGGATGACGCGGCGCAGCTCCTCCCCCGCGCCGACCGGGTCTGCGCCCGGCCGCGTCGATTCGCCGCCCACGTCGATGAAGGCCGCGCCCTCCTCGGCCAGGCGCACGCCGTGGCGCACGGCTGTGTCGGTGTCGAAGAAGCGGCCGCCGTCTGAGAACGAATCCGGCGTCACGTTGAGCACACCCATCACGACCGGATGGGTCAGGTCGACCGTCTTATCCCGGCAGCGGAGCAGTACGCTCAGTGCTGTCCCGCCGGAATCGCGCCGCTCGGGGGCTCCGCCTTGGGCGGCTTGTTCGGCAGCGTCTCGTCCCAGCCGGCGGGGGGCTTCGGCGTGCGGCCCGCCATGACGTCCTTGAGCTGCTCCTCGTCGATGGTCTCGTACTTGATGAGCGCGTCGGCCATCAGGTGCAGCTTGTCGAGCGCGCCGGTGAGGATGTCGCGCGCCTTGACATAGTTCGCCTCGACCACGCGCTTCACTTCCTCGTCGATCGCATGGGCGGTGACGTCCGAGACCTGCTTGTGCTGGGTGACGCTGCGCCCGAGGAACACCTCGCCGGTCTCCTCGGAATAGGTGAGCGGCCCGAGCTTGTCCGACAGGCCCCACTTCGTGACCATGTTGCGCGCCAGCTCGGTGGCGCGCTCGATGTCGTTGGAGGCGCCGGTGGTCACCGACTCGGGTCCGAAGATCAGCTCCTCGGCGATGCGGCCGCCGAACAGCGTCGCGATCGAGCTCTCGATACGCCGCTTGGAGAGGCTGTAGCGATCCTGCTCGGGGAGGAACTGCGTGACGCCGAGCGCCCGGCCGCGCGGGATGATCGTCACCTTGTATACGGGGTCGTGCTCCGGCACCGTCATGCCGACGATGGCGTGACCGGCCTCGTGATAGGCCGTCATCTGCTTCTCGGCCTCGCTCATCACCATGGAGCGCCGCTCGGCGCCCATCATGATCTTGTCCTTGGCCTTCTCGAACTCGTCCATGCCGACGATGCGCTTGTTGGCGCGCGCCGCGAACAGCGCCGCCTCGTTGACCAGATTGGCGAGATCCGCGCCCGAGAACCCGGGGGTACCGCGGGCGATGAGCGCCGGCTTGACGTCGTCGGCGAGCGGCACGCGGCGCATGTGCACGCGCAAGATCTGCTCGCGGCCGCGCACGTCCGGCAGCGGCACGACCACCTGGCGGTCGAAGCGCCCGGGGCGCAGCAGCGCCGGGTCGAGCACGTCCGGCCGGTTGGTGGCGGCGATGACGATGATGCCTTCGTTGCCCTCGAAGCCGTCCATCTCGACCAGCAGCTGATTGAGGGTCTGCTCGCGCTCGTCGTGCCCGCCGCCGAGGCCCGCGCCGCGGTGACGGCCGACGGCGTCGATCTCGTCGATGAAGATGATGCAGGGGGCGTGCTTCTTCGCCTGCTCGAACATGTCGCGCACGCGCGAGGCGCCGACGCCGACGAACATCTCGACGAAGTCGGAGCCGGAGATGCTGAAGAACGGCACCTTGGCCTCGCCGGCGATGGAGCGTGCCAGCAGCGTCTTGCCGGTGCCGGGCGAGCCCACCATCAGCACGCCCTTGGGGATCTT
>DASPOP010000361.1:0-10853 GCA_035625955.1 Steroidobacteraceae bacterium
CGCTGGGTCGAGGCGCGTATCGGCCACGAACGCGCGCGCACGAGTTATGCCTGGCGCAGCTTTCTCGACCACGGCGTGACGCTGGCTTTTGGCACCGACTGGGATGTCGCGCCGCTCGATCCGCTCCTCGGCCTGTACGCGGCGGTCACGCGCGCGACGCTCGACGGCAGGAATCCGCAAGGCTGGATTCCCGAGCAGAAGATCACGCTGGCCGAGGCCGTCGAGGCCTACACCCTCGGGTCCGCCTTTGCGGAGTTTGAGGAAAACGAGAAAGGCTCGATCACGCCCGGCAAGCTGGCCGACATGGTGGTCCTGAGCGGCGACATTTTCGCCATGCCACCCGAGGCGATTCGTAACGTGAAGGTTGAGACGACGATGGTCGGCGGCAGGATCGTGTATCGCAGCCCGGGTTCGTCAGTCAAAGCTCTCTGATACCGGCCCGGCTGAAGCGACCGGGGCACGCGCCGGGCCGGCCGGCGTCGCTTCGCTCTGAGTCAGCAGCGCGTCCACATCCGCGCGGAAAGCCGCAAGAAAACCGATATTTCTGTCACTGCGCCACCATTCGCGGCCGCCAGGCTGCGTTGCCCGGATAATCCGACCGACATCAGTTCGGCGATGTCGCGATGCGTGGCAATCGCCTGGCGGATGACCGTCCACTGCTCCATCGTGGAATTATGCTCATTGCGCTGCAGCGCGAGAGTGTTCTCCTTGATCTGGTAGCCGACGAATATCAGCGACGCAACGACGGCGATCGATGCGATGATCTGCGACAGAAAGAACACGTGTTCGAGGGACATAGCTTCCCTTTTGCCGCGATGTCGGTTTGTTGTTCTGACTATGCCAGATCCGCAAGCACTGCCGGCACGTGGCGGCGCAGGAGCTTGTTGCGCGCCTCCCACTGCTCGGCCGGGAGGAGCTCGCTGAGGAACTCCACCTCGCCGCCGGCGAGCAGCGCGACCGGCACGCCGTCGCGGTACAGCACGCGATTGCCGGCGAGCGCCGGCAGCCGCGCGCCTGGCGTGATGATGCCGACGAGGTTCAGCGGGTCCGCGCCCGACAGCGATACATAGTGCGCCTCGCGGGGCTTGCGCCGTGCCTCGCGCAGCAGGCCGATCGCTTCCGGAGCCGCGTACTGCTCGCCGGTGACCGAGGCGACGAAGCGTCCGCCGCGGATCTCCCCGCGTGCTTCCAGCCGGCGGCAGCACGTGAGCAGGTCCCGCCACGGCGGCAGCCAGTCGGCCTCGCGCGCCAGCAGCCGCCAGAAGATCACGCCCCAGCGCTTGAGCAGCGTCCGCACCACGTGCTCGGCGAGCTCCTCCTCGCGCGCACGGTCCATGGCGGGCGCCGGCGTTGCGCTCTCGCGCGCGCTCCGCGCCCAGCGTCCCGCGGCGTCCATGCCGAACAGCGCGATGCGCCGGCGGCGGCGTCCCCCCATGGCAGGACGGCGCCGGTCGGACGGCACCAGCAGCGCCCGTAGTCCCGCAAAGCTGTCGGAGTTCACGAGTCCGAGCGCGACCAGCTCCGCGAGCGCCTCCTCGGCCTGTGAGGGCAGGAGGCCGGTGCCGCCCGCGAGCTCATCGAAGAACGAGGCGCCGTGGCTGGCGAGATAGCCGGCCACACGCTCGGCCGGCGCGCTGAGCTGCGCCGGCGCCGCGTTGCCCGCGAGCGCCGACCAGAGCCGGAGGTTGCGCCGCGCGAGCAGCACGATCGGCGTGGCGCGCACCGGTGCGGCGCGGCGCTCGGGATCTCCGCGCCGTGGCGCCAACCGCGTCCACACGAAGCGCCCGGCGAGGCACTGCTCATCGAGCCAGGCCGGCTCGTACTCGCTGATGCGCTCGGGGAGGATCTCGGTCTCCCAGGCGCTGGCGGCGGCCTCGAAGCCCTCGAGCTGCGCGAGGATCGCGCCGACCGCGTCCGGTCCCTCCATGCGCCCCTCGGACGTCACCCGCTGCCACTCGAACAGGAAGCGCAGGAAGTCGCGCGCCTCGATCGGCTCGATCTCGGCGCGCAGCCGCTTGACGGTGTAGCGGTGGATGCGGGCGAGCAGGCGCCGTTCGCACCACTCCGGCACGCTCGCCGCGCCTTCCGGCGTGAACAGTCCGCGCATCGCGAAGCCCTCGGCCTCGAGCGCCGCGAGCGCCGCATCGATGCGCGGCGAAGCCAGGCCGGTGAGCGCGGCGAGAGAGGGCGCGGTCACGGGTCCCGAGCCCGTGAGCCGGCCGCGCAGCACCTCGATGAGCGCAGCTTCGGGGCCCAGCTCGCGCGCCTGCGCGGGCGGGGTGATCACCTGCGGGTCGCGCCCGGCCGCCGGATAGAGCGCGGCGAACAGCGGCAGCTGCTCGGCCGTCACCCACAGCTCGGCACGCTCCGCGCTGAGCCGCGTCACCCGCCGCTCGCCGGCCAGTTGCCTCATGAGCTCCGGCCAGGCGCCCTGGCGCTCGACCTCGGCCGCCGTGAGGAAGGTCAGCCACACCAGGGCATCGTGCAGCTCATCGGCGTTCGTCGCATCGGGCCAGGCCTCGGATCGCACGCGCGCGATGGCTTCCGGATCGAGCTTGCCGATGTCGGCGGCGCTTTGCGGGTCGAGCCAGCGCCGGCTCATGACGGCCTGAGTCCGGCGCTCCTCGAGCGGTGCATCGTCGAGGAACGCGTACGGCCGCGCCGAGAGCACCTCGAGCGCGAGCGGCGAGGGCTCGGTCAGGTCGCGGGCGAGCGAGCGGATGCTGCCGGCCTCGAGCCCGCGCAACAGCCGCTCGAGCCCCTCGATGTCCATGGCCTCCTCGAGGCAGTCGCGGATCGCCTGGCGCACCAGCGGATGGTCGGGGATCTCGAGCTCGCCGCTGAGGTTCTCGGCGCACGCCACCTGGTCGGGAAACACTGCCGTCAGCAGATCCTCGGACGCCATGCGCTGCAGCGGTGCGGGCACTTTCTTGCCGCCGCGAAAGCGCGGCAGGGCGAGCGCGATGGTAGCGCTCCAGCGCCAGCGCACCGGAAACATAGGCGCCGCGCACAGCGCCTGCACCAGCAGCGGCCGCACCGTGTTGGAATGCAGATAGCGCGCGACCTCGGCGAGCTCGAAGCTGTGCGCGGTGGTGAGCGACAGCACGATCGTGTCCTCGGTTGCCGCCGCCTGCAGCTCGAAGTTGAAGGAGCGGCAGAAGCGCTTGCGCAGCGCGAGGCCCCAGGCGCGGTTGACGCGGCTGCCGAAGGGGGAGTGGATCACGAGCTGCATGCCGCCGGCTTCGTCGAAGAAGCGCTCGAAGATCACGAGCTGCTGCGTCGGCAGCGCGCCGAGAGCGGCGCGCGCCGCGGCGAGGTAGCTCGTGAGCTGCACCGCCGCGGGCGCACTGATGCCGGTCGCCGCGCTGAGCCAGGCGGTAGCGGCCTCGGCGCCCTCATCGAGCCTCGCCTCGAGCTCGCAGCGCAGGCGCGAGACGCTCGCCGACAGCTCATCGGTGCGTCCCGGCGCCTCGCCGATCCAGAAGGGAATGCTGGGTGGCTCGCCACGAGCATCCTCGACGCGGATCCGGCCCGGCTCGACCCGCAGAATGCGGTACGACACGTTGCCGAGCTGGAAGATGTCGCCCTGCAGGCTCTCGACCGCGAAGTCCTCGTTCACCGTGCCGACGAACTGCGCCTGCGGCTCGAGCAGCACCTGGTAGTCGGCGGTGTCGGGAATGGTGCCGCCGGAGGTGAGGGCGGTGAGCCGCGCGCTGCGGCGGCCCTTGATGCGATGGTTGACCCCGTCGTGATGGATGAGCGCCCCGTGACGGCCGCGGCGCGTGCTGTAGCCTTCGGCCAGCATCCGCACCAGCTCGTCGAACTCGCTGCGCTTGAGATCGCGGTAGGGCCAGGCGCGGGTAATGAGTGCGAACAGGCCATCCTCCTGCCACTCGTGCGCCGCCGTCTCCGCCACGATCTGCTGTGCGAGCACATCGAGGGGCTTCTCCGGGAGCGCGAGCCGGTCCAGCTCGCCGCGGCGTACCGCCGCGAGCAGCGCCGTGCACTCCACCAGGTCGTCGCGCGACAGCGGAAAGAGGCGTGCCTTCGGCGTGCCGCCCAGCGAGTGGCCGGAGCGGCCGGCGCGCTGCAGGAAGGCGGCGATCGAGCGCGGCGAGGCGAGCTGACAGACGAGATCCACCTCGCCGATGTCGATGCCGAGCTCGAGGGAGGCGGTTGCGACCAGCGCGCGCAGCTCGCCGGCCTTCAGGCGCTTCTCGGCATCGAGCCGCGACTCCTTGGCCATGCTGCCGTGATGCGCAGCGACGTGCTGCTCGCCGAGGCGCTCCGACAGATGGCGGGCGATGCGCTCGGACTGGCGGCGCGTGTTGACGAACACCAGCGTCGTGCGATGCTCGCTCACGAGCTCGGCGAGCCGGTCGTAGATCTGCGTCCAGACCTCTCCCGACATGACCGACTCGAGCGGCGCGGGCGGGATCTCGAGCTGCAGATCGCGCTGGCGAACGTGTCCGGTGTCGATGATGGTGCAGTCGGGACTGCCGTCGGGACGCATCCCGCCCGCACCGACCAGGAAGCGCGCCACCTCCTCGATCGGCTTCTGCGTGGCCGAGAGCCCGACGCGCGTCAGGCGCCGCCGCGCGAGCGCCTCGAGCCGCTCGAGCGTGAGGGCGAGGTGCACGCCGCGCTTGCTGCCCGCCATGGCGTGAATCTCATCGACGATCACGGTGCGCGTAGTGGCGAGCATCCGCCGGCCGGACTCCGAGCCCATGAGGATGTAGAGCGACTCGGGAGTCGTCACCACGATGTGCGGCGGGCGTTTGCGCATCGCCGTGCGCTCGTGCTGCGGCGTGTCGCCGGTGCGCACGAAGGTGCGGATACCGTGCTCGTGGAGGCCGAGCGCGCGCAGCTGGTCGGCGATCCCGGTGAGCGGCGCTTCGAGATTGCGGTGAATGTCGTTGGAGAGCGCCTTGAGCGGCGAGACGTACACCACGCTGGTCTCGTCGGCGAGGCCTTGCGCTGCGGCCGCGGTGCGCACCAGCTGATCGATGACGGCGAGAAACGCGGCAAGCGTCTTGCCCGAGCCGGTCGGGGCCGCGATCAGGACGTGGCGCCCGGCCGCGATCGCCGGCCACGCCGCGGCCTGCGCCGGGGTTGCGGCATCGAAAGTGCGGCTAAACCAGCCAGCGACGGCTGGATGGAACTCGGCGGGCATGCAGACATTGAAGCACAGCCCGCGGCGCCCGAGGAGCTCGGCAGCGCCGAATTAATGCAACGTACAGTCTCTCGCCTGAACGGCGCCTGTATGCGCGCATACCTCGAAAGGGGAGTAGAGTCGGCGCTGGTTGGATTGCTTGCGAGGACGTCTCACGATGTGGGAAGAAGAGACTGCGGATTCATTCCGCCGCAAACTTCTCTGGTGGATCGGTGGCCTGGTGGTCGTCGCGGTCGCCGGCTTCGCCCTCTGGTACCGGTTCCTGTTCCATCCTGCGGAAAATGCGCCGCCCGCCGCCGCCGCCAAGCCGGCCGCTCCGCAGGCCGCGACTCCGCCGGCCGTCTCGAACCCGATGCCTGCGGCCGCTTCCGGGTCCGAGGCGCTGCCGGCGCTCAACGACAGCGACCCGTTGGTTCAGGAGTCGCTCACCGGCGTGTTGGGACGACCGACGATCGAGGCCCTGCTGGTGCCGCAGAACATCGTGCGGCACATCGTGGTGACGCTGGACAACCTGCCGCGCCACAAAGTCGCCGTGGAGCTGCGGCCGGTGAAGCCGACCGCCGGGCAGACGGCCGTGTCTACCCAGGGCGACCTCACGGTGCTCAGCGAGGCCAACTTCGGGCGCTACACGACCTTCGCGCATGCGGTGCAGGCCGCGGATGTCAAGGCGCTCGCGGCGCTGTACCAGCGGCTCTATCCGCTGTTCCAGCAGGCCTATGAGGATCTCGGCTACCCCGGCAAGTATTTCAACGACCGGCTGGTCGAGGTGATCGATCACCTGCTCGAGACGCCGGAGGTGGCGGCGCCGATCCAGCTCGAGCAGCCACGGGTGTTCTACACCTACGCCGATGCCGGCCTCGAGGGGCGCTCGGCCGGACAGAAGCTGCTGATCCGCATGGGGCCGGCGAACGCGCGCATCATCAAGGCGAAGCTGCGCGAGTTGCGTGCCGAGATCGTCGCCAGGAAGTAGCGGCATGCCCGACCCGATCGCCGCGCCCGAGGAGCAGGGTCTCGACAAGCCGCTCGCCGACCTGCGCTCGGTGTTGATCGCCGGCGAGTCGATCGAAGCCTGGGCGGTGCAGCGGCGGATGTTCGCGCTCAGCCATCGGCGCGTGATGGTCGCCGCCACCAGCGGCCGGCTCGTCATCATCAGCCGGCCGCTGCTCGGTGGCTTCGACCTGGTGTCGGTGCGCTGGCAGGATCTCGAGGAAGTCACGCTGCGGGTCGGCTTGTTCGGCGCCGATCTCGGCGTGCGCGCCGGCAAGGCCACCGATCTTGCCTCCCTCGGCACGCAGGGCGCGCAGCGCGTCGAGCTCAAGGGCCTGCGCAAGGACCAGGCGCAGGCGGTCTATCGCATCTGCCAGGCGCAGGACCAGGCCTGGCGCGAGAAGCGCCGGGTGCGCGAGCTCGAGGAGCTGCGGGCACGCTCGGGCGGCATCCAGGTCGTGGCCGGAGCTCCCATGGGCGGAACCTCCGCCGCGGCGGGCGATGACGCGGTGCGGCGACTTCAGGAGGCGAAACGGCTGCTCGACGCTCGCCTCATCACCGACGCCGAGTACGAGGCCATCAAGGCAAAGATCGTCTCGCCCTGAAGCCGCTATACACGCGCACTCACAGGTAATCCACAGGCGATCCACAGGACAGGTGCGTTAGGCTTTGCGCCCATGGTTGCGATCCGCCTGCGCCGGCAGAAGCCGGCCGAGAACGAAGTCCTCGGGACCTACAGCTTCACGAACCGCACGGTCCAGGTCCTCAGGACAGAGGACGACCACATCCTCTGGACCTGCGATTGCGACAAGTTCCGCCGCCAGGCGGGGCAGCGCGAGCCGCTCTGGTGCAAGCACATCGCCAAGGCCGCAGCGCGCCGCTCGCTCGAGCGGCTCACGCGCCGCGTGGCGATAACCCGCAGCGGCGAGCGCTGAGCCGCTGAACCCGGTTCGACGCCCCGCCGTTACATAAGTAATCCCGTGCCTTTGCGGCGCGGAGGATATTTCGGTATGGTGGTGCGGCACAGCAACAGGAGCCTCGACCATGCGCTGGGAAACTCCACGGGCGATCGACATGCGGTTCGGCATGGAAATCACCCTGTATATCGCGAGGCGCTGATACCTCCGGCGCACCCGGCACCGGTCCGGAGCGGCGCGCAATCCTCGATGTGTCGTGAGAATCCGGGTACTGGGATCGGCCGCCGGCGGCGGCTTTCCCCAGTGGAACTGCAACTGCCGTAACTGCTCAGGATGGCGCAACGGCACGGTGCGTGCCGCGGCCCGTACTCAATCCTCGATCGCCGTCGGCGGCTCTGACGCGGCCGCATGGGCGCTCGTCAACGTCTCCCCGGACATCCTCACCCAGCTCAGGGCCCACCCCGACCTGCAGCCGGCGCGGGCGGCGCGCGACTCAGGCATAGCCGGCATCGTGCTGGTCGATGCGCAGATCGATCACACCACCGGGCTCTTCATGCTGCGCGAGTCCACGCGGCCGCTGGCCGTCTGGTGCACCGACGCTGCGTACGCCGACCTCACGGGCGGCAATCCGATCTTCGGAGTGCTCGGGCACTACTGCGGCATCGACCGGCGCCGCCTGGACAGCGCGGGTGAGGAGTTCTCGGTCGAGGGCGTCCCCGGGGTGCGCTGGCGCGCGCTGGCCGTGGCGAGCAAGCCCGCGCCGTACTCGCCGCACCGCGCCGCCCCGGTCGCCGGCGACAACGTGGCGCTGGTGATCGGCGATGCAGCAAGCGGCAGGAGCGCGGTGTATGCACCGGGGCTCGGTGCCATCGAGCCCGCTCTCTGGAGCGCGCTCGAGGCCGCCACGTGCGTGCTCGTCGACGGCACTTTCTGGAGCGATGAGGAAATGGTGGCGCAGGGGCTCTCGGCGAAACGCGCCCGCGACCTCGGCCATTTGCCCCAGAGCGGCGCCGGCGGCATGCTCGAGTGGCTCGCAAAGCTGCCGCGGGCGACGCGCCGGATCCTCATCCACGTGAACAACACCAATCCGATCCTCGACGAAGACTCGCCGCAGCGCGCCGAGCTCGGGCGCGCCGGGGTCGAAGTCGCGTGGGATGGAATGGAGATCACTCTGTGAGCGATGCGGCCTGGACGCGCGCGGAGTTCGAGACGCGCCTGCGCGAGAGCGGGCGCGCCTACCACATCCATCACCCGTTCAACGTCATGCTGAACTCCGGCAGGGCGAGCCGCGGGCAGATCCGCGGCTGGGTGGCGAACCGCTTCTACTACCAGATCAACATCCCGCTGAAGGATGCCGCGATCCTCGCCAACTGCCCCGAGCGCGCGGTGCGCCGCAACTGGGTGCAGCGCATCCTCGATCACGACGGCTATGGCGATGATCCGGGCGGCATCGAATCCTGGCTGCGCCTCGCCGAGGCGGTGGGCCTGGCACGCTCGGAGGTCGAGGGCCTCACGCAGCTGCTCCCGGGTGTGCGCTTCGCGGTCGATGCCTACGTCAATTTCGCGCGCCGTGCGCCCTGGCCGGAGGCGGTGTGCGCCTCGCTCACCGAGCTGTTCGCGCCGGAGATCCATCGCCAGCGTCTCGCCGGCTGGCCGCAGCACTACCCGTGGATCGATTCGGCCGGTCTCGAATATTTTCAGAGCCGCATGAGCCGCGCACGGCGCGACGTCGAGTTCGCGCTCGCCGTGACCCTCGAGCGCTTCGACACGCGCGCCGCGCAGCAGCGCGCGCTCGAGGTCCTGAAGCTGAAGCTCGATATCCTCTGGCAGATGAACGATGCGATGGCGCTCGCCTATGGAGTGACGGCGTGAGCGGGCTGAGCGGCAGCGCGCGGCCGGCGATCGCGCACGGTATGCGGCTGCAGTGGGAGCCGGCGCAGGACGCGCACGTGCTGCTCTACCCGGAGGGCATGGTGAAGCTCAACGGCAGCGCCGCAGCGATCCTCGAGCGCTGCGACGGGATGCGCAGCGTGGCGGAGATCGTCGCCGACCTCGAGCGCACCTTCGGCACGACGAATCTCAGCGACGACGTCACGGCGTTCGTCGCCATGGCGCTCGAGCGGCGCTGGCTGGAGCTGCGCGCATGACAGCCGGCCCGCCGCTCTGGCTGCTGCTCGAGCTCACCTACCGCTGCCCGCTGCACTGCGTGTTCTGCTACAACCCGACGGACTTCGCCGCCACGGGACCTGAGCTGCCGACCGCAGAGTGGCTGCGGGTGCTGCGCGAGGCGCGCGCGCTCGGTGCCGTGCAGCTCGGCCTCTCGGGCGGCGAGCCGCTGGCGCGCGAGGATCTCGAGCCGATCGTCGCGGAGGCGCACGCACTCGGCTTCTACACCAATCTCATCACCTCGGGCATCGGCATGACCGAGGAGCGTATCCGCGCGCTCAAGGCCGCGGGGCTCGACCACATCCAGCTGTCTTTTCAGGACAGCACGCGCGAGCTGAACGATTTCCTGAGCAGCAGCCGGACCTTCGAGCTCAAGGCGAGGGTGGCGGAGCTCATCCGCAAATACCACTACCCGATGGTGCTCAACGTCGTGCTGCACCGGCTCAACATCGATCACGTCGGCGAGATTCTCGCGATGGCCGAATCGCTGGGCGCGCAGTACGTCGAGCTCGCCAACACTCAGTACTACGGCTGGGCCTGGCTCAACCGCGCGCACCTCCTGCCGAGCCGCGCGCAGCTCGCACGGGCGGAGGAGGTGACCCGGACCTTTCGCGAGCGGGTGGGCTCCGGGATGCAGATCTATTTCGTGGTGCCCGACTATTTCGAGACCCGTCCCAAGGCGTGCATGAACGGTTTGGGCAACGTCTTCCTCGCCGTTACGCCCGACGGCACGGCGCTGCCGTGTCACGCCGCGCGCATGCTGCCCGGGCTCGAGTTTCCGAACGTGCGTGAGCATGACGTGCGCAGCATCTGGTACGACTCGGCGGCATTCAATCACTTCCGCGGCGAGGCGTGGATGAAGGAGCCCTGCAGCAGCTGTCCGGAGAGGCAGCGCGACTTCGGCGGCTGCCGCTGCCAGGCGTATCTGCTGACCGGCGATGCCGCCAATGCCGATCCGGTGTGCGAGCTCTCGCCGCATCATCATCTGGTGACCGCGGCGGTCGCCGAGGCCGAGCGCGCGGCCGCGGCAGGAGCCGCGCCGCTGATCTTCCGCGACCACCGCATCTCGATCGCGGTCGAGCCGCGGCGCGCGCCGGCGACCTGAGAGCTGCGATGGCCGTTCGCAGGGTGCTGAAGATGGGCGAGCCGCTGCTGCGGCAGGTCGCCGCTCCGGTGACGCGCTTCGATCAGGAGCTCGCCTCGCTGGTTGCCGACATGGACGACACCATGCGGGCCCTGAGCGGCGCCGGGATCGCCGCCCCGCAGATCGGCGTAGGCCTGCGCGTGGTCATCTTCGAGCTCAAGGACAATCCGCGCTACCCGCAGTTGAGCCCCGTGCCCTACACGGTGCTGGTGAATCCGCAGCTCACGGTGCTCGATGAGCAGCAGGAGGAGGGCTGGGAGGGGTGTCTGTCGGTTCCCGGGCTGCGCGGGCTCGTGCCGCGCCACCGGCGGCTGCGCTATCAGGGACTCGATGCCTCGGGTGCGCCTCTCGACCGCACCGTCGAGGGTTTCCACGCGCGCGTGGTGCAGCACGAAGTCGACCATCTCGATGGCATACTCTTCCCGCAGCGGGTACGCGACCTGCGCAACTTCGGGTTCGAGGACGT
>DASPOP010000362.1:0-8034 GCA_035625955.1 Steroidobacteraceae bacterium
CTGAACTTATGGAGCTGAGGATGCGGACGATGAGAGTTTCTGAATGAGGGCGGCGAGAGCGTTCCTGTGGCTCGTGCCCTTGCTGCTGACCGCGGCGGGCTGCAATCCGTTCAGGAACTACACCTACTCCTGCCACAAGAAGCAGCCCTACACGGAGGCGACCAGCATCGCGCCGCTGAAGATTCCGCCGGGGATGGATCCGCCCGATGCGACCAATGCGCTGCACCTGCCCCCGCTCAACGAACCGCCGCCGCCGCCGCGCAAGGGGCACGATCCCTGCCTGGACGAGCCGCCACCCTATAAGGTGCCGAAGGCGCCGCAGGCCTGAGGGGCGCCCGCACGGCGCTCCACGGGGTGGGGTGCGCCCCCCGCCGTCATGCATTATCATTCGCCGCCTTTTTTGAGGCGTGGCTCGACTTGAGCCCTTTCGAGGAGTCGGTCGTAGGTCATTGATCGGAGAGGTGGCCGAGCGGTCGAAGGCGCTGGACTGGAATTCCAGTAACATCTTCACCGGTGTTCGTGGGTTCGAATCCCACCCTCTCCGCCAGATGATCCAACCGGCCTGCTGTTCGCCGGCAAAGGTCACGCCCTTTGCCGGCGTGCTCGAGAGAACTGGTAGGCTGGCCGCTGAAACGGCCGCAGGCCGTTTCAGCCAATCAATGTGGTGGCCCGCATCGGTTTCTCCGCGACGACCAGTCGTGAATCCCGTCAGGGCCGGAAGGCAGCAGCGGCAGCGGCGATGTCGGGTGCCGGAGGCTAAGCTGGTGCGGGCCGCCTCCATCTGACCTGCGGGATACGGAATGAGCTACACCGCGCTCGCGCGCAAATGGCGTCCGAAGAAGTTCTCCGAGCTCATCGGGCAGGAGCACGTGCGGCGCGCGCTCGTCAATGCGCTCGACACCGGTCGCATCCACCATGCGTTCCTCTTCACCGGCACTCGCGGGGTGGGCAAGACCACCATCGCGCGCATCTTCGCCAAGTGCCTCAACTGCGAGCAGGGCGTCACCGCCGAGCCGGACGGCGTGTGTGCGGCGTGCCGCGAGATCGACGCCGGGCGCTTCGTCGACCTGATCGAGGTCGATGCCGCCTCACGCACCAAGGTCGACGACACGCGCGAGCTGCTCGACAACGTCCAGTACACCCCGGCCCGCGGCCGCTTCAAGGTGTATCTGATCGACGAAGTGCACATGCTGTCGGCGCACTCCTTCAACGCGCTGCTGAAGACGCTCGAGGAACCGCCGCCGCACGTGAAGTTCCTGCTGGCGACCACCGACCCGCAGAAGCTGCCGATGACGGTGCTGTCGCGTTGCCTGCAGTTCAACCTGAAGCGCCTGCCCGCCGCCGAGATCGCCGCGCACATGCGCCACATCCTCGACCAGGAAGCGATCGCTTATGACGCGGCGGGCCTCAGGCTCGTGGCGCAGGCGGCCGACGGCAGCATGCGCGATGCGCTCTCGCTCCTCGATCAGCTGATCGCCTTCGGCGGCGGCAAGGCGGGGGAGGCCGAGGCGCGCGCCATGCTCGGCACCGTGGCCCGCGACCACGTGGTGCGCATCGCGGACCTGCTCGCGGCGCTCGACCCCACGGAGCTCCTGAAGGGCGCACAGGCGCTCGAGCAGTTCGCGCCCGACTACGGGCAGCTGCTCGATGAGCTCGCGGGCCTGCTGGTACGGGTGGGACTGCGCCAGGCGGTGAGCGACTACGAGGGCGACGAGGTATTCGCTGCGGAGGTGATCGAGCGGCTCGCGCGCGCGCTCAGCCCCGAGGATGTCCAGCTCTTCTACCAGACCGCGATCACCGGCAAGCGCGACCTGCCGCTGGCGCCCGATCCGCGCACCGGCTTCGAGATGACGCTGCTGCGCATGGTTGCGTTCCGCCCGGCCGGCGCCGCGGCAGGGCCGCGCAGTGCTGCGCCCGGCGAGCCGGCGCGCACCAGTGCCGCAGCGAGCGCTGCAGCGGGCGAGCCGGGCTCGGGAGAAAGCGCGCTCGCTTCAGCGCCGGCGCCCTGGGGTGCGATCGTGGCCGCCCTCGAGCTCACGGGCGCCGCCCGCCAGCTTGCCAGTCACTCGGTGCTGATCGCGCGCACCGGCGCGGTGGTGCGCCTCGGGCTCGATCCGCCCAACCTGCAGCTGCGCACGCCGGCGCAGGAGGAAAAGCTCGCGCAGGCGCTGTCACGCTACTTCGGCGAGCCGGTGCGGCTCGAGTTCCAGCAGACCGGCGGCGGCGAGAGTCCGGCGCTGCTGGCACAGCGCGCCACGCAGCAGGAGCTCACCGAGGCGCGGCGCGCCTTCGAGGCGGACCCCGGCGTACAGGGGCTGCGCGAGCGTTTCGGCGCCACCGTGCTGCCGGACACGGTGCGGCCGGTAAAATGACTCCTTTCCCTCCAGCGGCGCGCGGCGCCTGACGGACGGTTTCCCATGGCTGGCAATTTCAACAACATGATGAAGCAAGTGCAGGCGATGCAGGCCAACATGCAGAAGGCCCAGGCCGAGATCGCCAGCATCGAAGTGATCGGCGAAGCCGGCGGCGGCATGGTGAAGATCACCATGAACGGCCGGCACGAGGTCAAGCGGGTGCAGATCGAGGCGGCGGTCGCGGGCGAGGACCGCGAGATGCTCGAGGATCTGATCGCGGCCGCGGCCAACGACGCCGTCCACAAGGTGGAGGCGCGCGTGCAGGAGAAGATGAGCCACCTCACCGCGGGGCTGCCGCTGCCGCCGGGAATGAAGCTGCCTTTTTGATGAAGCTCGCATCGGACATCCTGTCGCGATGCTCGCGGCGGCGCGCCAAAAGCGCGGTTTCGGCGCGCCGCTCGCCGCCTGCGGCGGCGGGCACATCCCTGTGCCTGGCGATGGAAAGTAAGATTTGAAGCACTCGCCCCATCTCGCACAGCTGATCGATGCGCTCCGTACCCTGCCCGGTGTAGGTCCGAAGACCGCCCAGCGCATGGCGTTCCACCTGCTGCAGGAGGGGCGCCCGGGGGCGCGCGCGCTCGCCGACGCACTCGATTCGGCGCTCGAGTCGGTGGTGCGCTGCCGCCGCTGCCGCATGCTCACCGAGAGCGAGCTGTGCTCGATCTGCTCCGCCGCGCAGCGCGAGACGGCGCTGCTGTGCGCAGTCGAGTCTCCGGCGGATGTCGTCGCGATCGAGTCGTCGGGCAGCTACCGCGGGCGCTACTTCGTGCTGATGGGGCACCTGTCGCCGCTCGATGGCATCGGGCCCGAGCAGCTGGGATTGCGCGAGCTCGAGGCGATCCTCGACGAGGGCGGCGTGCGCGAGCTCATTCTCGCCACCAACTCGACCGTCGAGGGCGAGGCGACCGCGCATTACCTGGGCGAGCTCGCGGCGCGGCGCGGCATTCGCGCGAGCCGCATCGCCTACGGAGTGCCGGTCGGCGGCGAGCTGGAGTACGTCGACGGCGGCACGCTCGCGCACGCGCTCGCCGGGCGGCAGTCGGTTTAGCGCGGCGCGCTCAGCGCCTGCGCTCCGGACCCCGAGCGGCGCTCAGGTTCTCGTGCAGGCGGCACAGCCGCCGGTAGCTCTCATAGCGGCGCGGGTGGAAGGCGCCGGCCTCGGCCGCCGCGCGCACCGCGCATCCCGGCTCGCGCATGTGGCGGCAGTCGAGGAAGCGGCACGCAGGCGACAGACGCTCCACTTCGACGAAGCCGAGGCTGCGGGGATCGAGGCTGCCGACGGCGGGAGCGAAGTCGCGCACGCCCGGTGAATCGATGAGCGCGCGCCGCCCGGGCAGGTCGAAGAGCCGCGCGGCGGTCGTGGTGTGCCGTCCTTCCTCCGCGCGCACCAGCTCGCCGATCGCGAGGCGCTCTTCGGGCAAGAGGCGCGCGATGAGCGAGGACTTGCCGACACCGGACTGTCCGACCAGCGCCGCCACGGCAGCCTCGGGGAGCGCGGCGAGCAGCTCTGCGGTTCCGCCGCCGGTGTGCGCCGAGCAGCGCAGCGCGCCATAGCCGGCTGCGCCGTAGGCCGCGAGCTCCGCGGCGAGGGCGTCGTCGACGCCGAGCTCCTGCTTGTTGACCACCAGCGTCGCCCCGATATGCGCCGACTCCGCCGCCGCGAGGTAACGGTCCACGACGAACAGGTCCGGCACCGGCACGGGAGCCAGCACCACCAGCAGCCGCGTCAGGTTCGCGACCACCGGCTCTGGCCGGCCGCGCGCATTCGCGCGGTACAGCGCGCTGCGCCGTGGCAGCAGCTCGACGACGTGCAGCTCGTCGTGGAGCGGATCGGGGCGGCACAGGACCTCATCACCGCACACTACGGTGAGGGAGCGGCCGAAGGGGCGGGCCTGCAGCCGCCGGCCGGCCGCATCGCGCACCGTCATGTGGCGCCCGAAGGTGGCGACCACGCGCGCCGCGAACGTCCCGCTCGCGGCGGGCGGCTGCGAGGCGTCTGTTACACTTGGCTTCGATTGGTCGCGCACCGAAGCGACACGCTAGCACCTCCGACGCGCACATGCCGAGCGGCGACTACCTCATCTGGATCGATCTCGAGATGACGGGCCTGAAGCCCGACTCGGACTCGATCATCGAGATCGCCACCGTGGTCACCGACCGGGAGCTGACGGTGCTGACCGACGGGCCGGTGATCGCCATTCATCAGCCGGAGGAGGTGCTGGCGCGCATGGATGACTGGAACCAGCGCCAGCACGGCTCGTCGGGCCTGCTGGCACGGGTGCGTGCGAGCCGCGTGAGCGTCGCCGAGGCCGAGCAGCGCACCCTCGAGTTCCTCACGCCGCTCGTCACCGCCGGCAGCTCGCCCATGTGCGGCAACAGTATCTGTCAGGACCGGCGCTTCCTGGCGCGCTACATGCCCGAGCTCGAGCGCTTCTTCCACTACCGCAATCTGGATGTGAGCACGCTCAAGGAGCTGGCGCGCCGCTGGGCGCCGGCGGTCGCCGACAGCTTCGTCAAGCAGGGCACGCACCTGGCGCACGCCGACATCCACGAGTCGATCCGCGAGCTGCGGCACTACCGTGCGCGGCTGTTCGCGCCCGCATGGCAGGGCACGGCGGGCACGTGAATCTGGTGACGCACCGTGGCGGCTGCCACTGCGGGGCGGTGGCCTTCGAGGTGGACGCGCCGGCGCGCCTGACGGTGAGCGACTGCAACTGCTCGATCTGCCGCATGAGCGGCTACCAGCACCTCATCGTGCCGCGCGCGCGCTTCCGGCTGCTGCAGGGTGCGGACAGCCTCAGCGAGTACCGCTTCAACACCGGCGTTGCGCGGCACCTGTTCTGCCGTCACTGCGGGGTGAAATCCTTCTACGTGCCGCGCTCGAACCCGGACGGTTACAGCGTCAATGTCCGCTGCCTGGATCCGGCGACGATCGAGCACATCGAGGTGGAGACTTTCGACGACCGCGACCGCGAGGCCTCCGAGGCACGCATCCGCGAACGAAGTCGTTAGACTGGCCAGAATCGCTGCCAGCGATCCCGGCGGACATCACTCCGACGGGGCTTTTGCCCCGGGCTTGGCGTGCTGCGCCAGGAACATCCAGGTCTCGATCACGGTATCGGGGTTCAGGGACATGCTCTCGATGCCCTGATCGACCAGCCAGCGCGCGAGCTCGGGGTAGTCCGATGGCCCCTGCCCGCAGATGCCGACGTACTTGCCGCGCTTGCGGCAGGCGGTGATCGCCATGGCGAGCAGCCGCTTCACCGCGGCGTCGCGCTCGTCGAAGAGCCGGGCGACGATCGCCGAGTCGCGATCGACGCCCAGAGTGAGCTGGGTCATGTCGTTCGAGCCGATCGACATGCCGTCGAAGTGATCGAGGTACTCCTCGGCGAGCAGTGCGTTGGTCGGCAGCTCGCACATCATGATGACCTGCAGGCCGTCGACGCCGCGCTTCAGGCCATTGGCGGCGAGCAGCTCGACGGCCTGGCGCCCCTCGGCGACGCTTCTGACGAACGGCACCATCACCGCGACGTTCGTCAGCCCCATGGTGTCGCGCACCCGCTTGAGCGCGCGGCACTCGAGCTCGAAGCAGGGGCGGAAGCTCTCGTCCGTGTAGCGCGCGGCGCCGCGGAAGCCGAGCATCGGGTTCTCCTCGTGCGGCTCGTAGCGCTCGCCGCCGATGAGATTGGCGTACTCGTTCGACTTGAAGTCCGAGAGGCGCACGATGACCTGCTCGGGCGCGAACGCGGCGGCGATCTGCGCAATGCCTTCGGCGAGCTTCTCGACGTAGAAGCCGACCGGGTCGGAGTAGCCGGCCATCTGCACGCGGATCTGCTGCTGCAGCTCGCCATCGAGCCGCTCGAACTCGAGCAACGCGCGCGGGTGCACGCCGATCATGCGGTTGATGATGAACTCGAGCCGCGCCAGTCCCACGCCGTGGTTGGGAATGCCGGCGAAATCGAAGGCGCGATCGGGATTGCCGACGTTCATCATGATCTTGACGGGGATTTTCGGCAGCGCGTCGAGCTCGATCTGCTTGCGCTCGAACTCGAGCATTCCGTCGTACACCTGGCCGGTGTCGCCCTCGGCGCACGAGACCGTGACCGGCTGGCCGTCATGGATGCGCTGGGTCGCATCGCCGCAGCCGACCACCGCCGGAATCCCCAGCTCGCGGGCGATGATGGCCGCGTGGCAGGTGCGGCCGCCGCGGTTGGTGACGATCGCCGCGGCGCGCTTCATCACCGGCTCCCAGTCGGGATCCGTGATGTCGGCGACCAGCACGTCGCCCGACTGCACACGCGCGATCTCGCTCACGTCGCGGATGACGCGCGCCGGACCGGCGCCGATGCGCTGGCCGATGCTGCGGCCGGTGGCGAGCACGCGCGAGTGGCCCTTGAGCGTGTAGCGCTGGATGGTGCGGCCGGCGCGGCTCTGCACCGTCTCGGGCCGCGCCTGCAGGATGAAGATCTCGCCGCTGGCGCCGTCCTTGCCCCACTCGATGTCCATCGGCCGCCCGTAATGCTCCTCGATCACCAGCGCCTGGCGCGCGAGCGCCTCGAGGTCGGCGTCGCTGAGGCAGAACCGCCGCCGCTCGGCCTCCGGCACCTCGACGGTCGCGACGCGCGCATCGCTCCCGGCCGGCGCGTACACCATCTTGATCGCCTTGCCGCCGAGATTGCGCCGCACGACGGCGTATTTACCGGCGCGCAGCGCGGGCTTGTAGACGTAGAACTCGTCCGGGTTGACCGCTCCCTGCACCACCGTCTCGCCCAGGCCCCACGCGCCGGTGATGAACACGACGTCGCGGAAGCCCGAGTCGGTATCGAGGGTGAACATGACGCCGGCCGCGCCGAGATCGCTGCGCACCATGTACTGCACGCCGGCGGAGAGCGCCACGGCGCCGTGCTCGAAGCCCTGGTGGACGCGGTAGGCGATGGCGCGGTCGTTGAACAGCGAGGCGAACACCTGATGCATCGCCTCGAGCACCGCAGCCTCGCCGCGCACGTTGAGGAAGGTCTCCTGCTGGCCAGCGAAGGAGGCTTCCGGCAGGTCCTCGGCGGTGGCCGAGGAGCGCACCGCCACCGCCAGCTCCTTGCCGCCGTACAGGCGGGCGAGCTCTTCGCGCACCGCCGCGGTGAACGCGGCGCCGAAGGGCGTCGCCAGGATCCACTGGCGGATGCGCGCGCCGCTCGCCGCGAGCTTCACCACGTCGTCGACGTCGAGGGCGGCGAGCTCGGCGCGGATGCGCGCCTCGAGCCCGCCCTGCGCGAGGAACTCGCGATAGGCGTGGGCGGTGGTGGCGAAGCCGCCCGGCACACGCACGCCGAGCTTGCCGAGGGCGCCGATCATCTCGCCGAGCGAGGCGTTCTTGCCGCCCACGGTCTCGACGTCGCGCATCTGGAGCTGCTCGAAGGGAATTACGTAGGCGTTCAAGGATGCTTGCTCCGCTGCGCCCGCGGTGAAACACTGAGGCGATGAGCCGTCGACTCGTCTTCTTCGTCTCGGATCAGACCGGCGTGACCGCCGAGACGATGGGTCACAGCCTCATGACCCAGTTCGAGGGCGTGGAATTTCGCGCGGTGACTTTGCCATTTGTGTCGAGCATTGACAAGGCACAGGA
>DASPOP010000363.1:0-4587 GCA_035625955.1 Steroidobacteraceae bacterium
CGCTCCATGATGGACTTCTGCCGGGTGTAGAAGCGCACCCCTTCCTCGCCATAGGCGTGGGTGTCGCCGTAGAGGCTCCCCTTCCACCCGCCGAAGCCATGCCAGGCCATCGGCACGGGGATCGGCACATTGATGCCCACCATGCCGACCTGGATGCGGCGGCCGAACTCGCGCGCCACGTGCCCGTCGCGCGTGTAGCAGGCGACGCCGTTGGCGAGCGGGTGCGAGTTGACGAGCTCGACCGCGGCGGCGAAGTCCGGCACGCGCACGCACGCGAGCACCGGCCCGAAGATCTCCTCCTGGTAGATGCGCATCTCGCGCGTCACACGATCGAAGAGCGTCGGGCCGACCCAGAAGCCGTGCTCGAGGCCGGCGATGGTGAAGGGGCGGCCGCTCGCCGCCTGGATGCGGCCATCGACCACCAGCTCCGCGCCCGCCGCGGCGCCGCCGGCGATGTAGCCGCGGATGCGCTCGAGCGCCTGGGCGTTGATCACCGGACCCATCTCCGAGGCGGGCTCCATGCCCTCGCCGACGCGCAGCTGCCGCGCGCGCGCGGCGAGCGCCGGGATTACCTGGTCGGCGGCCTCTCCGACCAGCACCGCAACCGAGATCGCCATGCAGCGTTCGCCGGCGGAGCCGTAGGCCGCGCCGATCAGCGCATCGACCGCCTGCTCGAGGTCGGCGTCCGGCATCACCACCATGTGGTTCTTGGCGCCGCCGAGCGCCTGCACCCGCTTGCCGGACTGCGCGCCGCGCGTGTAGATCGAGTGCGCGATCGGCGAGGAGCCGACGAAGCTCACCGCCTTGACGTCCGGGTGGGCGAGCAGGGCGTCCACCGCCTCCTTGTCGCCCTGCACGACGTTGAATACCCCGGGCGGGAGCCCCGCCTCGGCCAGCAGCTGCGCCATGACCACGGAGGCCGACGGGTCGCGCTCGCTGGGCTTGAGGATGAAGGCGTTGCCGCAGGCGATCGCGAGCGGAAACATCCAGCACGGCACCATGCAGGGGAAGTTGAAGGGCGTGATCCCGGCGACGACCCCGAGCGGCTGGCGCAGGGTCCAGTTGTCGATGCCGGTGGACACCTGATCGGTGAAGTCCCCCTTCAGGAGCTGCGGGATGCCGCACGCGAACTCGACGATCTCGATGCCGCGGGTGACCTCGCCCTGCGCGTCCGCGAACACCTTGCCGTGCTCGCCGGTGATGAGCGCCGCGAGCGCATCGCGCCGCTCGTTGAGCAGCTGCAGGAAACGCGCCAGCACCCGCGCCCGCCGCACCGGCGGCGTATCCGCCCAGGCGGGCCAGGCGCCGCGTGCGCTGGCGACGGCGGCGCGAACCTCGTCGGCCGTGGCGAGGGCGACGCGGCGTGCCACCTCACCCGTGGCCGGGTTGAAGACGTCGAGCTGCGCACCCGTGCCGCGCACGGTGCGTCCGCCGATCCAGTGCGGCACCGTGTCGAGCGCGGCGGGGGTGGGCAGAACGGAGACGGCCATCGCGCGAATCATAGACCACGCGCGGCGCGCGTGCGCATACTCGCGGCAAGCCATGACGACCCAGGCGCTGTTTCCGACTCTGGTCTACACCGGGCGCCTCCGCGGCCGCGGCTGGCAGGCGCTCAATGCACGCCTGCTGCGCGAGTGCCGGCAGCTGCGCGCCGACGATGCGGCCGGGCGGCGCTGGTCGGCCCGCAACTACCCGGGCGGCTATACCTCCTATGGCTCGGTCAACCGCATGCATCGGCTGTCGCCGACCTTCGCGGGCCTCGAGCGCGCGCTCGATGCACGTGTGGCGCGCTTCGCCCGCACGCTCGCCTTCGATCTGACCGGGCGGGCGCTGGCGATGACCGATTGCTGGGTGAACATCATGGGGCGCGGCGCCGCACACGGAGCGCATCTGCACCCGCTGTCGACGATCAGCGGCACCTACTATGTCGCGACGCCGCCGCGCTCGGCGGGCCTGAAGTTCGAGGACCCGCGTCTCGAGCGCTACATGGCAGCTCCCCCGCGCCTCGCGAGCGCGCGGCGCGCGCGGCGGCCGTGGGTGCTGGTCGCGGCGCGCAGCGGCGGAGTCGTGCTGTTCGAGAGCTGGCTGCGGCACGAGGTGCCCGCCAACGAGACCGCCGCGGAGCGCGTCAGCATCAGCTTCAACTACAGTTGGTTCTAGCGCGCGGCGCGCGCGGCGGGCGGGTCAACCCTGCGGGGCCGGCGCGCGTTGCACCGGGTGAGGAACCGTGAGCGAGCTGTGGCGTAACGAGCGTCGGCGATTCAGCCATGGTTCAGCGTCCGGCGATCAAGGTCTGAAACGAAGGAGAGCTGTCATGCGCCATCTCGTCCGCGGCCTCATTGCTGCGTTGCTCCTCGCGGCCCTGCCGCTGGTATCGCAGGCGGGCCTGTTCGTCTCGGTCACCATCGCGCCGCCGGTGCTGCCGGTCTACTACCAGCCGCCGATTCCCGG
Source organism: Steroidobacteraceae bacterium (assembly GCA_035625955.1). Lineage (GTDB taxonomy): Bacteria > Pseudomonadota > Gammaproteobacteria > Steroidobacterales > Steroidobacteraceae > 13-2-20CM-66-19. Next base: position 2,452 of record DASPOP010000363.1, read on the forward strand.
ACCCGGCTACATCTGGACGCCCGGCTACTGGGCGTGGGACGGCAGCTACTACTGGGTGCCCGGTACCTGGGTGCTGGCGCCCGTGGGGCTGCTCTGGACGCCCGGGTACTGGGGCTGGGCGGACGGCGTCTATGTCTGGAACGCCGGCTATTGGGGGCCGCACGTCGGCTTCTACGGCGGCGTGAATTACGGCTTCGGCTACGGCGGCGTGGGCTTCGTCGGCGGCGAGTGGCGCGGCGGACAGCTCTACTACAACCGCTCCGTGACCAACATCAGCAACACCCAGATCACCAACGTCTATAACCGCACGGTGGTCAATAACGTCACGGTCAACCACACCAGCTTCAACGGTGGTCCGGGCGGCATCGCGGCGCGGCCGAACGGGGCGGAGCTCGCCGCCGCGCACGAGCGGCACACCGAGCCCCTTCAGGCGCAGAACGAGCATCGGACCATGGCCGCGCACGACAACTCGCTGCGGGCCTCGGTCAACGGCGGCCGTCCGTCGATTGCGGCGACTCCGCGCGCGGGCGTGTTCACCGGCGCCGGGATGGCGGCGGCGCGCGGGGCGCAAATCCATGGTGGCGCCGAAGGCAGGGCCAATCCGCAGCCGCGTGCAGGCAACAACCCCCCGAGCGAGCATTTTGCGCAGTCGCGCGGCGGCAGCCCGGAGCGCGGCAATTACTCGCAGCCCCACGGGGGCGGACCTCGGGAATACGCACAGCCGCGTGGCGGCAACCCGCAGGGCGGGGGCCCGCAACCTAATCCCGGCGGTTATTCGCAGCCACACCCAGGCGGATACCCGCAGCCGCACGGGCAGCCCGGCGGGCGTCCAGAGCAGGCGCGTCCCGAGCAGGGGCACGCTCCTCAAGGCCGTGGCAATGAGCGGCAGCCACAACAGGGGCGCGAGGAGCATCCGCACTGAGAGTCTTGGGGGCGCGACAAGGATGTCGCGGCCCCCCGCCCAATCGAGCTAGATCACGCGACGCAGCCACTGCGCGAGATCGGTCAGCTCCTGAGGACAGACGCTGTGTGGCATCGTGTAGGTATGCCACTCCACCCGATACCCAGCGGCTTCGAGAGCCGCGCGCGCCTGCTCCCCGAGCGCCGGTGCGATGACCGGATCCTGAAGGCCATGCGCGAGGAAGATCGGCGTCGCCTGGTTCGCGCCGGAGCGTTCCGCCGTGAGGCGTCCGGCGAGCAGCAGGTAGCACGACAGTCCGATGATCCCGGCGAGCTTCTCGCCGTAGCGGACACCCGCGAACAGCGCCAGGGCGCCGCCCTGGGAGAAGCCGGCGAGCACGACGCGCTCGCTCGGGATTCCGCGCGCGTTCTCGCGGCGGATGAGCGCCTCGACCGTCGCCTGTGAGGAGCGGATGCCGGCTTCGTCCTCGGGGCCGCGGCGCTCGAGGCTCACGATGTCATACCAGGCGCGCATGGCGAAGCCGCCGTTCAACGTCACCGGCCGGACCGGAGCGTGCGGGAACACGAAGCGCAGCGCGCGCTCGCCCGGGCGGACGAGCTCGGACACGATGGGCTCGAATCCATAGCCGTCCGCGCCGAGGCCATGCAGCAGGATCACCGCCGCCGCCGGATTGGGACCGGTCTCGATCTCGACTCCTACCTCACGTGACACCGACGACTCCTGACCACCCGCACGTCCGAGCGCGGCATGTTAGAGCACCGCGGCCGTACGCGGTACCGAACGCAGAGGGCGCGCCATGAGCACGCGCCGCCGCCGCCGGCGACGCTGGCGCCCGTGGCCCAAGGCACGCACCCGCCGGCGCTGGCTGCGGACGTTCAGCCGTGCACCGCGCCTCATGCAGCTCGGAATCGTGCTCACCGCGGCGGCGGTGCTGGCGCTCGCCATCAACGGCGTGTATCAGCTCCTCCGCAAGCCCACCGAGCTGTTCTTTCCGGTGAGCGGCGCGCTCTACAAGACCCCTGGCGAGACCTGGCGCGATTACGCGCCGCTCTTTCGCCGCTACTCGACCGCCACCATCGCGCCGGAGCTGCTCGCGGCGCTCGCCCAGGTCGAGGGGTCGGGGAATCCACTGGTGCGCACCTACTGGCGCTGGTCGTGGGCCCCGAAGCCCTTCGAGATGTACCGCCCGGCCTCGAGCGCGGTCGGCATGTACC
>DASPOP010000364.1:0-9094 GCA_035625955.1 Steroidobacteraceae bacterium
GCTGAAGGAGCGGCCGCGGATCCCGACCATGAAGTTGACCGGCTTCCCGACGGCGCTGCACACCGTGCGTACCGCAGCGAGGTCCGGTAATCCGGGGGCAAACAGCACGTCCGCGCCGGCGCGCTCGAAAGCCTGGAGACGCCGCACCGTATCGTCGAGATCAGGACGCCCGTGCAGATAGTTCTCGCTGCGCGCCGTGAGCGTGAACGGGAAAGGCAGCGTGCGGGCCGCCTCGACCGCAGCCGTGATGCGCTCGACCGCGAGCTCGAAGTCGTAGATCGGCACGTACGGATTGCCGCTGGCATCCTCGATCGACCCGCCCACCAGCCCCGCGGCCGCCGCCTGGCGGATGGTCTCGGCCACCACCCCCGGTGCGTCGCCGAATCCCTGCTCGAGGTCGGCCGAAACCGGCAGGGCGCAGGCGGCGACGATGCCGCGCGCGTGGGCCAGCGCCTCCTCGCGCGTGATCTGCCCGTCGAGCCTGCCGAGTGTGGCGGCACATGCGGAGCTCGAGGTGGCCAGCGCCTCGAAGCCGAGTCCCGCCATGACGCAGGCCGAGGCGCCGTCCCAAACGTTGGGAATGACGAAGGCACCGGCGCGCTCGTGGAGCGCACGGAAGCGCCTGGCTTTGTCCGATTGCGCAGCGTTCACGGAATGCTCTCCTTGAGGCTACGATGGTTGCAGAACCTGACGCCCACCATGTTAGGCCCCTGACGATGCAGAACAAATACGCCCTGGCCCTGCCGGCGCTGGTGCTGGCGCTGATCGCCCCCCTCGCCGCCGCGCAACCCGTGTGCGAGCGCGGTGCCGCGGCAGCGGCGGCGCGGGCGCTTCTCACGCGCACGATGACGCAGGGGCGCTTCATCAGCTACGAGCCTACTTCGCTTCAGGTCGTGGACGGCCGCGCGCACGACGCCGACCCGGCGGGCATCCGTGCCGACCTCGAGGTGCTGCGCCCGCGCTTCGATGCGCTCATCACCTACGATGCGGTGCACGGCGCGCAGGCCATCCCGGCCATTGCGGCCGCCCTGAAGTTTCGGGCGCTGGTGATCGGCGTGTGGGATCCGGCGGACCCCGCGCAGCTCGACGCGGCGCTCAAGGCGGCGCGGGACTACCCCCGGCTCGTCGTCGGGCTGTCGCTCGGCAACGAGTCGATCTTCGCACACCGTTCGAGCTTCGCGCAGATGACAGCGGCGATCGCGGCGGTGCGCGCCCGCGCGCCGCAGCTCGCGCTCTCCACGACCGAGCCTTTTCACCTCTACGCGGAGCCCGGGGCCGCCCCGCTGCTCGGCGTCATGGATTTTGTGCTCGTGAACGTGCACCCGGTCTTTCAGCCCTGGTTCCGCACAGCGGCCGATGCCACCTCGGCGCAATTCGTCGTGAACGTGGCCGCCGATCTCGCGCGGCGCTTCTGCGGCCCGATCCTGGTGAAGGAAACCGGCGTACCGACCGCGCCGGCGAGCGCCGGCTTCACGCCCGAGCGGCAGGCCGCCTTCTATGCGGAGCTCCGCCGGCGGATGCCGGGATCCCCCGCTGGCGCGTTCGCCTATTTCTCCGCCTTCGATGCGCCGTGGCGTGCGCACGATGCCGGGCCCGTGGCCGGCGCGGTGACGGGACCCGAGGAAGCGCACTGGGGCCTGTATGACGATGAGCGGCGGCCGAAGCCCGCGGCGCTGGCCTTACCGCCGCTTTAGCACCTCGCTGGCGCAGCCGGCAAGAAGCGCCGCAGGCGACTTTTTGCCAATTAACTAGTGAACTCCCAGCTCGACTTTCACCGTGTCGCCGGAGTCGGGCTTGGGTTGCGCATTGACGATGAATACGCGCGCGGGATCGATCTGTTTGTCCGCGAGCAGCGCATTCTGGATCGCCTGGGCGCGTGAGCGGCCGAGCGCCTCGAGGTCGGAGTCCGGAACCTGAAGGTGGCCGATGAGCGCGGTCTCGAGATCGGCGATCGCCGCATCGAGATCGGCCGGCTCCTTCTTCTTGCCGGCCTCCACGGTCTGGGCCGATGCGGGGAGCGCTGCATCCTTGCCGAGATCCGCATGGAACTGCTCGATGAGCAGCTGCAGATGCTTGCCGGGGTCGGCGAGCGCGAGCTCTGCCGCTTCTTCCGGGTGCTTGCGGCCCTGGCGGCTGCTCGCCACGCGCGCCGCGAGCTCGGCGCGCAGCCGGGTCTGCGCCAGCTGCGGCCGATCGAGACCCACCGAGGAAACGATCGGCACGTCGAGCTTCAGCTGCGGCCGCTCCTTCATCGCCTTGCTGAGCGCGGTGAGCTGATCCTGCGCCGGCTTGTCGAGCTCGGCGCTGCCGGCGGCGAATTCCACGACGTTCATGTGCTCGCCGCCGCCGAACAGGTGGCCGAGAAGCGCAAACGGCGCCGTCGCGACCTTCACGATCAGGTTGACGAACATCTTCCAGACGATCGGCCCGATCCTGAACTTCGGATCATCGATCGAGCCCGACATCGGCAACGCCAGGTCGATGAGGCCGTTGCGGTCCTTGAGCAGCGCCACCGCAATCTTCAGCGGCAGGTGCATGGCTTCGGGGCTCTCGACCCGGTCGCCGAGCTCGAGCTGATCGACGAGGAAGTGCTGCGCAGCGGTGAGCTGACGCTGTTCGATCTTGTAGGACACGTCGACTGAGAGCTTGCCCTTGTCGATCTTGTAGCCGACGAAGTACCCGGAATACGGATTGACGATGGTCAGATCGAGATCCTTGAAGCTCAGCGTCACGTCGGTGTAGAGCGCCGCCGAGAGGAGATTCACCTCGCCGCCGATGTGCAGCGGGGAGTACGTCGCAAGCTTGCCGTCGAGCTGCACCCGCGCGCGCGAGTTGGGATCGGAAGACAGCCCTTTCACGGCGCCATTGAGCGCCTTGATGTCGAGCGCAAAGCTCGGCTTGATCCACAGGTCGGTGTAATCCGCCGCGCCGTTGACCATGCGCACGGCGCCGATCGAGACCGGGAAGGGAGTGAGCGGAGCTGCGGCAGCGGCGGCGGGCGCCGTCGCAGGCTTGCCCTTGCGAGCCCGCGCCTTGGGCGCAGGCGCTGCCTCCGGCGCGGGTGCTGCCTCCGGGGCGCTGGCGGCGCCCGCAGCGCTTGCCACCGCGGCTGCGGGCTCGCCCGGCGGTGCGGCACTCGCGGCTGGCGCGGCTTGCGGGGATTTCGCCCCGGAGGGTGTCAGCACCTCCTTGATGTTCAGGCTGCGGTCGGGCGCGATGATCATGCGCACGTAGGGCTCGAGCGCCGTTACGCTGCCGATACGCAGGCTCGCCGGCTGCGAGCGATAGCTCACGTCGGCGATGCGCAGATCCTTCCACTTGATGAAGTCTTTCTTCAGCGCGTCGTCCACCGTGCTCAGGTCCGAGACACGCGTGTCGCCCTTGACGCCGAGGAAGCCGTCCGCGCGCCGCTCGAAATCGATGCGCGCGCCGAGCTCGCCCTTGAGGAGGGTCATCGAAGTGTATTTCGCGAGCAGCGGCTGCAGTGCCGGGAGCCCCAGATGCTCGGCCTCGAGGTGTGCGCTGACGGCTCCCGCGCGCGGCGCCACTTTCGCCTGCGCAGTGAGCTTGCCGGAGGTGTTGACGGCCGTATCGAGCTGGATGTCGAGCGTGTCATCCGGCGCCAGGTTGAATCCCCCGACATGCAGGTTGAGGGGATCGAGCACCACGACCGCGGCCGGCTTCACCTGCCGATCCTCGGCCGACACCTTGAGGCCGGTAACGGCAATATCGGGGACCGACACCGTCCAGGCGGACGCCGTGCCGCCGGCCGCGGGCGAGGGCGCGGCGGCAGGCGCGCTGGCTCTGGCGCCCCCGGTGTCGGCGGATGCCTGTGCCCCCGGCGCCGGCCCGATCAGGTCGAGGAGATTGAGGCGTCCCTGCTCGCCGAGCCACGCCCGGATCTCGCCACCGGAGAGCTGCACCTTCGCAACCTCGACGGCGCGCCGGCCGAGATCGAGCCGCGTGTCGTCGACCTCGATGCGCCCGAGCGAGACGTAGTCGGCGGCGGCACCGGGCGGCTTCACGCCGAGGCTGGTCACGGTCGTGCGGTGCACGTTGAGCCTGACGGCTACCGGCGCGGCAGCGGCGACGCTGACATCGTAGTCGCCGCTGAGCGCAATGACGCCCGAGTCGATCTCGAACGGCAGGCTCGCCGACAGGTAACTCCACAGGGTGCGCGCCTTGAGGTCGGTGATCGCGAACTTGCCCCGGGAGGACAGCGGCGTCAGGCGCACCGTACCGCTCCAGTCGAGCCGCTCGCCCTGCGGGGAAGCGGCATTGAGCGTGTAGGCGTCGCCGGTGGCCGCACGGGTGCTGAAGTCGCGCAGCTCGAAGGCGATCGGCTTGAAGTCGGCGCGGAACGGTGTCGGGCGGGTGCGGTCCTCGAAGGTGGTGCCGCCGTCGATCACGGCCAGGCGGCCGATATAGAGCCGTATCGGGCCTGACTTCTTCGGCGGCGCCTGCGGCGGCGCCGGCGGGAACCCCTTGCCGAGGTCGGCGAGGTTGAGGGCGCCGTCCGGGCGCATGACCGCCCGCACATACGGGCGTTGGAGCAGGATCTCGCTGAAGCTCGGCCCGAGGCGCCAGAGGCTCGCCAGCTGCAAGCCGACGTGCAGGCGGTCGAACGAGATCATCGTCTGGCCATCGGCATCGGGCAGTGCGAGCCCGGTGACATCGAGGTTCAGCGTAAAGGGATTGAAGCGGATATCCCCGATCGTCAGGGTGCGGCCGTAGTGGCTGCGCACGAAATCGCTCACGCCCTGGCGCGCAAAGTGCGGCACGGCGAAAAAGCCCGCGGCCGCGTACGCGGCGAGCAGCACCGCGGCAACGGCGAGAGCGATGATCTGACGCCGGGTAAGGCGCACGGAAGCCGATTCTCCTTATTGTCTGGCGCCGCTTCGTTCCTGCGCGTCTATCGTAGATCATCGGCGCAGGCGCCACTACACTCGTGGCTCAAGGCAGCTGGGCGGGAATCCAAGGGTGGGAGAGGCGTCGCAACCGGTCGGTACCCTCGAGGTGGCGCTCGGGCATGCCCGGGAGTTGTTGGCGAAGGACGCCGGGCTCGCCGCGCAGCAGGCGCAGGAGATCCTCACGGCTGCCCCGGGACACCCGCTCGCGCGGCTGATCCTCGGCGCAGCGCACCGCATCAGCGGCCGCACCCGCGCAGCGCTCGAAGTCCTCGAGCCTCTCGCGCGCGAGCAGCCGAGGGGGGCGCCCGTGCAACTCGAGCTCGGCATTGCCCTCGGCGAGGCCGGCCGCCCGGACGAGGCGATCGCCGCGCTGCGCCGCGCGCTGCTCCTGAAGTCCGACTCACCGGACGCGTGGCGCGCGCTCGCCGATCAGCTCGATGCACAGGGTGATGCGCCCGGCGCCGACGAGGCGCGGGCGCGCTATCTCGAGGCCGCGACCCGCGATCCGCGGCTGCTGGCGGCTGCCGGCGCGCTCGTCAGGAATGAGCTGCCGCTCGCCGAGGCGCGGCTGCGCGCGCATCTCAAGGCCTACCCCACCGACGTCGCGGCGCTGCGCATGCTGGCGGAGGTCGCCGGTCGCCTCACCCGTTACCAGGACTCGCAGCAACTGCTCGAGCGCTGCCTCGAGCTCGCGCCGGGCTTCGATGCCGCGCGCCACAACTACGCGCTGGTGCTCAATCGCCAGGGAAAGGCGGAGCTGGCGCTGCCGCAGGTCGAACGGCTGCTGGCGAAAGAGCCGCGCAATCCGGGCTACCGGAACCTGCACGCCGCGGTGCTCGCCAATCTCGGCGACTATTCCGGCTCGATCCGCATCTACGAAGCGGTGCTCAGGGAGTTCCCCCGGCAGTCCAAGGTATGGATGAGCTACGGCCACTCGCTGCGGACCGCCGGCCGGCATGCCGACAGCGTGGCGGCGTACCAGCGCGCCATTGCGCTCGAGCCGACGCTCGGCGAAGCCTGGTGGAGCCTCGCCAACCTCAAGACCTTCCGCTTCACGGACGCCGACGTCGCCGCGCTGCGCACGGCGCTCGCAGGCAGCGATCTCGCCGACGAGGACCGGCTGCATTTCGAGTTCACGCTCGGCAAGGCGCTCGAGGACGCGGCGCTCTACGAGGAGTCCTTCACGCACTACGCGCAGGGCAATGCCCTGCGGCTCGCCACGCATCCCTACAGCGCCGAGGAGAACTCAGGGTTCGTGCGTCGCTCGCGCTCGCTCTTCACGCGCGAGTTCTTCGCCGCGCGCGCCGGTGCCGGGTGCGAGGCCGCCGACCCGATCTTCATCGTCGGGCTGCCGCGCTCGGGGTCGACGCTCGTCGAGCAGATCCTCGCCAGTCATTCGCTCGTCGAGGGAACCATGGAGCTCCCCGATATCCCCCGGCTCGCGCGCGAGATCGCCGAGCGGCAGGGAACGGGGCCCGAAACCGGCTTCCTCCCCGGCATTGCGGCGCTCAAGCCCGCCGAGCTTCGCGACCTTGGTGAGCGCTACCTCGCGCGCACGCGCGTGCTGCGCCGGACCTCGGCTCCCTTCTTCGTCGACAAGATGCCGAACAACTGTCTCTATGTCGGACTCATTCAACTGATCCTGCCGAATGCCCGTATCATCGACGCGCGGCGCCATCCGCTCGGCTGCTGCTTCTCATGCTTCAAGCAACATTTCGCGCGCGGCCAGAGCTTCACGTACGGGCTGGAGAATATTGGCCGCTACTACCACGACTATGTGGCGCTGATGCACCACTTTGATGCAGTGCTCCCGGGGCGGGTCCACCGGGTGTTCTACGAAGCCATGGTCGGCGACACGGAAGCGGAGGTGCGGACCCTGCTCGCCTATTGCGGCCTGCCATTCGAGGCCGGGTGCCTGAAGTTCTACGAGAATGAGCGCGCGGTGCGCACCGCGAGCTCCGAGCAGGTGCGCCAGCCCATCTTCCGGGATGCTCTTGAACACTGGCGACACTACGAGCCGTGGCTGGAGCCGCTCAAGACAGCCCTGGGTCCGGTCTTATCCGCATATCCACGGGTGCCGGCCTCGTTTTAAAATTCATGCACTTCGCGTAGGCTTGGCGGCCAGGGGGATCGCTGCGCGATTACCACAAACAAGAGAGGCGGCAATGACACGCAGTCGACGTCGGAAAATAGCCCGTGAGCAGGCCTTCAAGGGGCGCCGCATCGTGCGCAAGGGTATCCCTGTTGCATCCGCGCTACTTGCGGCGGTGCCCGTGGCATACGGCCAGGACGCCCCGCAGACGCAGGCGCCTGCCGAGACCACCGGCGGTCTGCAAGAGGTCGTGGTGACCGCCGAGAAGCGCGTCGAGAACCTGCAGAACGTGCCGATCAGCGTCACGGTGTTCGACACCGCAAAGATCGAGCAGCTCGGCATCATCAACCTCGACCAGTACGTGAAGTACTCGCCCAGCATCTCCTACGTGCGCGGCCAGGGTGAGGGCGGCAACGGACAGCCGGGCGAGGCGCACGTCTACATCCGCGGCGTGGTCAGCGGCGGCGACGGTAACCACTCCGGCTCCCAGCCGAGCGTCGGCATCTACCTCGACGAGCAGCCGGTCACGACCATCGACGGCACGCCCGACGTCCACGTCTACGACGTGCAGCGCATCGAGGTGCTCGAGGGCCCGCAGGGTACCCTGTTCGGCGCGAGCTCCGAATCCGGCACGGTCCGCATCATTACCAACAAGCCCGACCCGAGCCATTTCTCGGCCGGGTACGACATCCAGGGCAACCAGGTGACCGACGGCGGCGCCGGCTGGGAGGCCGAGGGCTACGTCAACATCCCGCTCAGCTCGAACACGGCGGTGCGCCTGGTCGGCTGGGCCGAGCACGATGCCGGCTACATCAGCAACGTGCCTGGAACCAATGCCAGCGCGTGCATCGTGAACGGCGTGCGTACCTTCCCGACATGGGCCGGCCAGGTGCCGCAAAAACTTACCTGTCCGACGGTGGCGCCGGTCGGCGCGGGCGCGATCAGCAACGCCAGCACGGTCGCCTCCAACTACAACACCGCCGACATTCGCGGCGGACGCGGGGCGCTCAAGTTCGACTTCGGCGACTGGACCGTGACCCCGACGGTCATGGCGCAGGACATAGAAACCGAGGGCTTCTTCGGCTACGACCCCGGGGTCGGCAACCTGCAGGTGGTGCACTTCGGACCCGAGAACTCCTCGGACTCCTGGTACCAGGCCGCGCTGACCGTGGAAGGCAAGTTCAACAACTTCGATCTCGTCTATGCGGGCGGATACTTCAAGCGCACCTCCCACACGATCGGCGAGTACAGCGACTACTCCGAGTTCTACGACCGGATCTTCGGCTCGGGCTCCTACTGGGTCGGCAACACCGGCCTGCCGATCATGCCGCAGGAGTTCGTGATCGGCGGAGGGTTCTTCGAGAAGTGGAGCCACGAGCTGCGGCTCACCACGCCGGACAACCTCCCCGTCAAGGGGACCGTGGGCCTGTTCGTACAGCGCCAGCTGCACAACATTTACCAGCTCTACACCATGCCCGGCTTCGGCTACACCAGCCCGTACACCGGCAACCCCAGCGGCTTTGCGGACGCGCTATCGATCCCCGGTGCCCCGGATGCCATCTGGCTCACCAACGAGCAGCGCGTCGACCGCGACCAGGCGGCGTTCGCGCAGGGCACCTGGGACATCAACTCGCAGTGGGCGCTCACCGGCGGACTGCGCTACTACAAGTACGACAACTCGCTGCAGGGGTTCTACGGCTACTCGGCCAACTACGATGCATTTCTCGGCACCCATACCGGCATGTTGAACTGTTTCGCGCCGCCGATCGGCGGCGGGCTCGGCGGCAAACCGTGCACCGACGTGGATAGCGAGACGACCAACTCGGGCACCGTGCCGCGGGTCAACGTCACCTACAAATTCGCGCAGGATGCGATGGTATACGCCACCTACTCCAAGGGCTTCCGGCCCGGCGGCGTCAATCGCGCCGCTCCTGCGGGTCAAACGCCGACACCCTATGCGGCCGATTACCTCACCAACTACGAGTTCGGCTGGAAGATCCAGTCATCCGATCACCGCATGCGGTGGAACGGGGCGCTCTTCTGGGAAGACTGGAAGAACTTCCAGTTCTCGTTCCTGGTGCCGCCCAGCATC
>DASPOP010000365.1:0-9444 GCA_035625955.1 Steroidobacteraceae bacterium
TGGAACGACGCGCGGATCCAGAAGCTCAACCCGAAGCTCTCGCTCCCGGCGACGACCATCGCGCCGATCTACCGCTCGGACGGGTCGGGAACCAATTTCCTCTTCTCGCACTACCTGTCGCAGGCGAGCCCGAGCTTCAAGGAGAAGATCGGCGAGAACACCTCGGTGCAATGGCCGACCGGAATCGGCGCCAAGGGCAACGAGGGGGTCGCCAACATGACGGCGCAGACCGACGGCGCCATCGGCTACGTCGAGTACGCCTACGCCAAGCAGACCAGGATGACGTACTGCGCTCTGGTCAACTCCGCCGGCAAGACCGTCGAGCCGAACGCCGAGTCGTTTCAGGCCGCGGCCGGTAGTGCCGACTGGGCGCATGCGCCGGGTTACTACCTGATCCTCACCGATCAGTCGGGCGCAGGCAGCTGGCCGATCACCGGCGCGAGCTTCATCCTGGTCTACGGCACGCCGCCGGATGCGGCGGCAACCGGCGAGGCGCTCAAGTTCTTCGACTGGGCGTATCGCAACGGCGCCAGGATGGCGGCCGAGCTCGACTACGTACCGCTGCCGGACAGCCTGATCAAGCAGGTGCGCGTGACCTGGAAGGCCGACGTCAAGGGCGCGCCGGCCCTCTAGCTGGCGCGTCCCGATGCCAAACGGATGTAGTCTGTACCGTACCCGATGAACACCGCGGCCGCTGCCATCGATCCGCGACACGCGGCGGGGCAGCGGCTGCGTGAGCGGCTGTTCCGCGCCGCCACATTCGTGGCGGCGGTTCTGGTATTGATGCTTCTCGGCGGCGTGGCACTGTCACTGGTGCACGGCGCCTGGCCGGCGCTCACGCACTTCAAGCTGCGCTTCCTGACCAGCGAGGTCTGGAATCCGGTCACCGAGCAGTTCGGGGCGCTGGCGGCCGTGTATGGGACGGTGATCACCTCGCTCATCGCGCTCGCGATCGCGATCCCCGTCAGCTTCGGAATCGCCATCTTCCTCACCGAGCTCGCGCCCGCGTGGCTCAAGCGCCCGGTGGGCATCGCGATCGAGCTGCTGGCGGCAGTGCCGAGCATCATCTTCGGCATCTGGGGTCTGTTCGTGCTCGCGCCAGTCCTGCAGCGCCACGTACAGCCGTGGCTCATCGACACGATCGGGCCGCTGCCGCTCATCGGCAGGCTGTTCCAGGGTCCACCCTTCGGCATCGGCATCCTCACCGCCGGCATCGTGCTCGCCGTCATGGTCGTGCCGTTCATCTCCGCGGTCACGCGCGACGTGTTCGAGACCGTGCCGGACGTGCTCAAGGAATCCGGCTACGGGCTCGGCGCCACGACCTGGGAAGTGATCTGGCAGGTGGTCGTGCCGTATTCGCGCACCGGCATGATCGGCGGCATCATGCTGGGCCTGGGGCGGGCGCTCGGCGAGACCATGGCGGTAACCTTCGTCATCGGTAACGCCCACCGCATCGGCTCCTCGCTCCTCGCCCCCGGCACCACCATCTCGGCGGCCATCGCCAACGAGTTCACCGAGGCGGTCGGCGATCTCTACACCTCCTCGCTGGTCGCGCTCGGCGCGCTGCTGTTCCTCATCACCTTCTCGGTCATCGCGGCCGCGCGCTTCATGCTGTTGCGCCTCGAGCGGCGTGCGCTCTCCTCGGTATGAGCCGCCGCTTCCTGCGCAAGGTCGTGAATGTGGTGGCCCTCGGGCTGTCGGGCCTCGCCACCGCCATCGGACTGTTTTTTCTCGGCGCGATTCTCTGGACGCTCCTCAGCCGGGGACTCGCCGGCATGTCGGCAACGCTGTTCAGCAGCATGACGCCCCCGCCCGGCAGCGCAGGCGGACTCCTCAACGCCATCTACGGCAGCGTCGTCATGACCGTGATCGGTATTCTCCTCGGTGGCCCGGTCGGGATGCTCGCCGGCACCTACCTCGCCGAGTACGGCCGCACGGCGCGCCTCTCCGCGGTGATCCGCTTCGTGAACGACGTGCTGCTGTCGGCGCCCTCGATCATCGTCGGCTTGTTCGTCTACGAGCTGCTGGTGATCCGCATGGGACACTTTTCCGCGATCGCCGGCGCCGTGGCGCTCGCCATCATCGCCATTCCGGTGACGGTGCGCACGACCGAGGACATGCTGAATCTCGTGCCGCAGGGGATGAAGGACGCTTCCACCGCCATGGGGGCCTATCCCTGGCGCACCATCACCAGCGTCATCTACCCGGCGGCGCGCAGCGGCATCGTGACGGGCCTGCTGCTCGCCGTCGCGCGCATCAGCGGCGAGACGGCGCCGCTGCTGTTCACGGCGCTCAACAACCAGTTCTGGAGCACCAACCTCAACGCGCCGATGGCGAACCTGCCGGTCGTGATCTTCCAGTTCGCGCTCAGCCCCTATCCCAACTGGCAGCAGCTCGCCTGGTCGGGGGCGCTGCTCATCACGCTCTCGATCCTGATCCTCTCCATCACCGCGCGCGTCGTCGTGTCGCGCCTCGGTCCCGGAGGGCAGCGCTGATGGGCGCCGCGGGAGCCGAGCTGGCGGTGCCGCCTGCCGCAGACAGCGGCGCGCGCCCGGTGAAGTACGAGGTGCGGCACCTCGACTTCTACTACGGCGGGTCGCAGGCGCTGAAGGACATCAATCTCACGCTCGAGGACCGGCGTATCACGGCGTTCATCGGGCCCTCGGGCTGCGGCAAGTCGACGCTGCTGCGGGTCTTCAACCGCATGTACGCGCTCTACCCCGGGCATCGCGCGACCGGCGACGTGCGCCTCGACGGCGAGGATATCCTCGCGCCGACGGTGGATGTCGCGGCGCTGCGCTACCGGGTCGGCATGGTGTTCCAGAAGCCGACTCCCTTCCCCATGTCGATCTTCGACAACGTGGCCTTCGGGCTGCGTCTGGCACGGCGCATCTCCCACAGCGAGCTCACCGACCGCGTGGAGGAGGCGCTGCGCGACGCGGCGATGTGGGAAGAGGTGAAGGACAAGCTGCACGAGGACGGGCGCGGCCTCTCCGGCGGCCAGCAGCAGCGCCTGTGCATCGCGCGTACCCTGGCGGTGCGGCCCGAGGTTATCCTGTTCGACGAGCCGACCGCAGCTCTCGACCCGATCTCGACGCTGCGCATCGAGGAGACCCTGCAGTCGCTGCGCGAGAAGTACTGCATCGCCATCGTGACCCACAACCTGCAGCAGGCCGCGCGCGTCTCGAACTTCACCGCGTTCATGTACCTGGGCGAGCTGGTGGAGATGGGGCCCACGGACCAGCTCTTCACGGCGCCCAGGAACCGGCGCACCGACGACTACGTCACCGGAAGATTCGGCTGAGACGGAAGCCAATGAACGAGCCGCCCAAGGAAAATCCGCAAGCTCCGCCCGAAACCTCCGGCGTCACGCCCGGCGCAGCGCGCGGCAACGGCGCGGCGGCGGCCGGCGCCAGCGCCAGGGACGCGGTGGGCGGCAACGGGTCGGCCGGCAAGCCCGCGGCCACGCCGCGCGTCGAAGCCGCTCCCGAGCCTCCCCAGCGCCATCTCGGCGAGAGCGGCCTGAACCTGAAGCCGAGCGGGCGAGTGCACGTCGCGGTGTCCACCGATGCGAGCGCGCGCGCCGCCCCGGAGAGGACCGTGGTGGAGGATCCGGTCTTCTCCTGCCGCGACGTGAATGTCTACTACAGCGGCAAGCAGGCGCTTAAGAACGTCACGATCGACGTGGGCAGGCGCCAGGTGCTGGCGATGATCGGCCCTTCGGGGTGCGGCAAGTCGACGTTTCTCCGCTGCCTGAATCGCATGAACGACACCATCCCGGGCGCGCGCGTCACCGGCAGCATTACCCTCGACGGCGGCGATATCCACGACGAGCGCCGCGACGTGGTGCAGCTGCGCGCACGCGTCGGCATGGTGTTCCAGAAGCCGAACCCGTTTCCGAAGTCGATCTACGACAACGTCGCCTACGGGCCGCGCATTCACGGGCTCGCCCGCAGCCGCGCCCATCTCGACGACATCGTCTGCACGAGTCTGACGCGCGCCGGGCTCTGGGACGAAGTGAAGGACCGCTTGAGCGGCCCCGGCACCGGCCTTTCCGGCGGCCAGCAGCAGCGCCTGTGCATCGCGCGCACCATCGCGGTGCAGCCGGAGGTGATCCTCATGGACGAGCCCTGCTCGGCGCTCGATCCGGTGGCGACCGCCCGCATCGAGGACCTGATCGACGAGCTGCGCGAGTCGTACGCGATCGTCATCGTCACGCATTCCATGCAGCAGGCTGCGCGCGTCTCGCAGCGCACTGCCTATTTCCATCTCGGCGAGCTCATCGAGGTAGGCGACACCGACCGGGTGTTCACCAACCCCCGCCACCGGCTCACCGAGGACTACATCACCGGCCGGTTCGGCTGAGCTGGCACGCGCCCCGGGCGCGGCGCCGGCGCCCCAAAACGACGGGGCCCGCTTGCGCGGGCCCCACCGATTCGTCCTGGTCTGAAAGCTTCAGAACCTGAAGCGCAGACCTGCCGTGGTGGCGACGTTGGTCGTGTTGAGGTACCCGTTGGCGAGGCCGCCCTGCACGCCCGAATACATGCTGCCCGCATAGACATCGAAGCGCTTCGACAGCTTGTAGTCGAGCACCAGCGACAGCACCGTCTCGGTGCCGCTGCACGCGGAGCTCACCGTCTTCGAGCTGCAACCCGCATTGGCGCCCGTCGCGAAGGCATCCTGGTTGTAGCCGTAATAGGCCGTCAGCAGGTCGAGGTCGGGCGTAATGCCCCACTTCAAGCCGGCCCAGTACACCTCCAGCACCTTCTCGCTGGTATAGGCGGCGTTGTTGGTGAACGCCAGGATGTAGCCGCCGATGGTCAGCGAGCCCGCGGGCAGCGGATTGGCCGGATTGTCGAAGGTGATGCGCTCGAAGCCGCCCGAGAGCTTGACCGTCGAGCCCGGCGGCGCGTAGGAGAGCATGAGCGCGTAGGTCTGGTTGTCGGAGACCGTCGCCGACACCGAGTTGCCGACCGGGAAGCAGAGTGACGGGTTGTACGCCGCGTTCCCGACGGTGCAGAAGGTGGTGAGGGACGTTACGTTCGCTACGCTCAGCGCCGAGGCCGCGACCGCATCGTACTTCTTGAAGTAGTACGCGTCGATCGAGAGGCCGGCGTACTCGCCGCCGATCTGGAACTGGTAGCCGGTGTTGATGCTGCCGCTCGAGCTGCCGAACTGATACATGGCACCGAGGTGCAGCCAGTCGTACTTGGCGTAGTACTTGATCGACTGATCGAGGCGCCGGTCCTCGGTGTCGCCACCGCCGGCGGTCGTGCCCGAGAAGCCGATCAGCGAGAACGCCTGCGACGCCCCCAGCGGGTCGTACTTGCCGACCCCGTCGGCGAGCAACGTCACATGGCGCCCGAAGGTGAAGCTGCCGTAGGTCGGCGAGCTGAAGCCCGCGTAGGCCGCGCCCGCGAACAGCTGCCCCGCTACGCTGCTGTCGACGCCCACAGTCTGGGCGCTCGCAGTGCAGGCGGCCACGGTGGTGCAGGCCTTGCCGTTGTTGACCGCTAACGACTTCAGGGCATCGGAGAGGTCACCCGATTGCGGGTTGAAGAAGGTCTCGAAGCGGAACACTCCCGCCCAGTCGCCTCCGATCGGCTCATTGCCCGAGATCCCGATGCGCGACTGTGAGAGGTTGTTCGAGCTGATCCCGGTGGGCGAGGCGTAGTCGTTCTTCTGCACCAGCGAGCCGCTGACCGCGGGGAAATAGTCGCTGAACGGCGCGCTGTGGCTGTCGTTCTGAATGCCGATATCGACGATGCCGTAGAGGGTGATCCCCTTCCAGGTGAGGCTGCTGTCCTCAGCCTTGGTCGCCGGTGCCGGCGCCGATGGCGCAGTCTGCGCCTGGGCTACGCCCGCCGCCGCCAACGAGACCGTTAAGAGACAGGCACGGATGGATGTCATCTCAGAATTCCTTGGTTTTTAAAAAAGCCGACGCGGCAGCCTGGCGCTTCCCCGGATGGTATCGGGTGTAGCGTGTTGCGCCGCCGCAACCTCTCGCAATCGGTCCGCAGGCCGCCCACTCTCGTTCAGTTGTATGACACTTGTACCGCGGTCAGATGGCACTTTTGTTACCCGGCCGAGATACCTGGGCATCTAATGCCCCTTCCGACCGCGAGCCTTCCTGCTCAGTGAGCCTCCCTGACGGGCCCTAAACTCTTCCATATCAAAGCCTTGAATGCAACTTCTATTTTCTGAATGGTTTTTAATGCGGCGTTTGCCGCTGATTAATCTGCTTATGCTCCACTGAACGACCCCGAAGGCGCCATCCGGAGTCTCCGCAGTCGTGCGATTGCTCCTTGTCGAGGATGAGAGGAAGGTTTCCGAGCTCGTGGCGCGCGCGCTGCGGCAGGAAAGCTACGCCGTCGACGTCGCCGACGATGGCACGCGCGGTTGGGAGCTCGCCCAGGCCTATGAGTACGATCTCATCATTCTCGATCTGATGCTGCCCGGGCTTCCGGGCGAGGAGCTCCTGAAGCGCATCCGGCACCGCAACCACCAGGTGCCGATCCTGATCCTCACCGCGCGCGATGCGACCGCGGATAAGGTCCAGAACTTCGAGGCGGGCGCCGACGACTACCTGACCAAGCCCTTCGCCTTTGCCGAGCTCATCATGCGCGTCAAGGCGCTGCTGCGGCGCGGACCGGTGGCCCGCTCGAGCGTGCTGCGGGTGGCGGACCTCGAGCTCGACCGCTTCACCAAGCAGGTACGACGCGGCGGGCGGCGGATCGAGCTCACCCCGAAGGAATACGCGCTGCTCGAGTACCTGGCGTCCAACCCGGGGCGGGTGTTCTCCCGCACCATGATCATCGAGCACGTGTGGGACCAGAGCTTCGAGGGTCTGACCAACATCGTCGACGTGTACGTGCGGCACCTGCGCAGCAAGGTCGATGATCCCTTCCCGGTCAAGCTGATCCGCACGGTGCGCGGCGTCGGCTACGGCCTCGGAGCGGGCCCGGAAGCATGAACGCGCGTTCCCTGAGCTTTCGCCTCGTGGCGTGGTATGCGGGGGTCCTCACCACCGTGTTCGTGCTGCTCGGGCTCCTCACCTTCGTCTTCCTGCGTCATTACCTCGAGGCGAATCTGCTCGATACACAGGCGCGGCGGGCGCGGCAGATCGCCGGCACGCTCGTGGCCCAGGCGCGCCGCGAGAGCGAGGACACGCTGCGCGGTCAGGTGGAGAAGCTCTATTCGCCCGGGATCAACGACCGCTTCATCCGCATCTCCCGCGCCGACGGACACGTGGTCTATGCATCGGGAACCCCGCGCAACGAGCTCTTCGATCCGGCTCGCGTGCCGCCGACCGCCGGCAACTTCCTCCAGGGCACGGCGCGCAGGGTGCCGGTGCCGGGCGGCGGGCTGCTGATCGCGGCGGTGCCGGCCACCGGCAGCGATGGCACGCTCTACCGCGTCGAGGTCGGCACTTCCGCCGCACCGGCCGAGAACACCCTGGCACAGGTGCTCGTCATGCTGGCGGTGGGGCTGCCGGTCGCGGTGGCGGTGGCGGTCGCCGGCGGATTCATCCTGGTGCGGCGCTCGCTCGAGCCCGTCGAGCGCATGGCGGCGAAAGCCGAGGAGATCACCCAGCACTCCTTAAGCGAGCGGCTGCCGGTGGTCGAGAGCGGCGATGAGCTCGAGCGGCTCTCGATCTCGCTCAATCACATGATCAGCCGTCTCGAGGATGCGCTGCGCGGCTCGAAGCAGTTCGTGGCGGATGCGAGCCACGAGCTGCGCACGCCGCTCACGGTGATGCGGGGCGAGCTCGAGAGTCTCGCGCAGGACGGCCGCCTGGCGCGCGAGACGCGCGAGGCCCTGGGGAGCGTGCTCGAGGAGGTCGAGCGTCTCGCCGAGATCGTCGAGAGCCTGTTCGCGCTGTCGCGCCTCGATGCCGGCGAGGCCGGCGCCTGGCAACGCTTCGATCTCGCCGAGCTCGCCGCCACCACCGCCGAGCAGATGAGCCTGCTGGCGACCGACAAGCAGATCCGCGTGGAGTGCGAATCGACGCCCGGAGTCACGGTGCGCGGCGATCGGGCGCGCCTCAAGCAGGTGATCGTCAACCTGCTCGACAACGCCATCAAGTACACCCCTGACGGCGGGCGGGTGACGCTGCGCGTGCGACGCGAGGGAGCTCAGGCGGTGCTCGAGGTCACCGACACGGGCATCGGCATCCCGCCGGAGGCGCTGCCGCACGTATTCAAGCGCTTCTTCCGCGTGGACGGCTCGCGCTCACGCGAGCAGGGCGGGGCCGGTCTCGGCCTCTCCATCGTGAAGTCGATCTGCGCCGCACACGGCGCCGAAGTCGAAGTGCTCAGCACCCCCGGGGAGGGCAGCACCTTCCGCGTGCGCCAACCGCTCGCCCCCGCGAGCGTCGAGCGCAGCTAGGCGCCGCGCGCATGTCGCTCGTCCGGTACGTTCTGCGGCGCCCCCATACGGTCGTGGCCGTGCTGATGCTGGTCGCGCTGCTCGGCATCGGCGCGGCGCTGCGCATGCCGGTCGACATCTTCCCGAAGATGGACATTCCGGTGTGCAGCGTCGTGTGGAACTACGCCGGCATGAGCGCCACCGACATCCAGAACCGCATTCTCACCCTGCACGAGCGGCAGATGGCCTCGCTGGTCGATGACATCGCCCGCATCGAGGCCACCAGCTACGAGGGCATCGGCGTCGAGAAGGTCTACCTGCACGAGGGCGCGGACGTGACGCGCGCCATCTCGCAGCTGGCGAGCAGCGCTCTGGCGGTGCTCAAGTACATGCCGCGCAACATCACGCCGCCGCTGGTCATCCGCTACGGAGCGACCGACGTGCCGATCATCCAGCTGAGCCTCTCGAGCAGCTCGCTCCCCGATACCGCGCTCAACGACCTCGGGCAGAACATCATCCGCCCGGCGCTCGCGGTGGTGCACGGCGCCGAGGTTCCCTACCCCTACGGCGGCAAGCCGCGCGTCATCATGGCCGACCTCGACAGCCAGGCGCTCAGCGCCCGCGGCCTCACTCCGGCGGACGTGAGCGCGGCGCTGCAGGCGCAGAACGTGATCCTGCCGGCCGGGGACGTCAAGATCGGCAAGCTCGACTACCTGGTGGCGATGAACAACAGCCCGGACGTCATCGAGGCGCTCAACTCCTTTCCCATCAGGCGCGTCGACGGGCGCGAGGTCTTCATGCGCGACGTCGCGCACGTGCACGACGGTTTCCAGGTACAGACCAACTCGGTGTCGGTCGACGGCGTGCCGGGCGCGCTCATGACGATCCGCAACACCGGCGGGGTCTCGACGCTCGCGGTGATCGACGGCATCCGCGCCGCGCTTCCGGACATCCGCCACATGCTGCCGGCCGACGTGCGCATCAAGGCGATCTTCGACCAATCGGTGTTCGTCAAGGCGGCGCTCAACAGCGTACTGATGGGCGGCACCATGGCCGCCGTGCTCACCGCTCTCATGA
>DASPOP010000366.1:0-17047 GCA_035625955.1 Steroidobacteraceae bacterium
AGACTTCTACGCGCCTCGATGACGTTGGGGACGCCGGCGAGGCGGCGCAGCACCCGCGCCAGCTGCTCGAGATCGCCGACCGCGAGGCTGAGCGCAAAGTGCGCCAGGCCCGTGTCGTGATCGGTGCGCGAGGTGACCGCGTCGATGCTGATGCGCTCGGCAGCCAGCACGTCGGTGAGATCGCGCAGCAAGCCGCGCCGGTCGTAAGCGCTGACCGCGATCCCGACCTCGAGCGCCTCGGTGGTCGCAGCCCACTCCACCTTCAGCACCCGGTCGGGCTTGAGCGCGCTCATGCGCTGCAGGCTCGCGCAGTCGCTGCGGTGCACGGTGACGCCGCGGCCGAGCGTCACGTAGCCGGTGATCGGCTGCGGCCGCAGCGGCGCGCAGCAGCGCGCCAGCGTGGTCGGCAGGTCGCCGACGCCCTCGATCTCGACCGGTGAGCTGCGGCGGCGCGGCGCCGCACGCGCCGCGCGCAGCACCGGCGCCGGGGCCGGCGGCTGGAACAGCCTCGAGGCGGCGTGCATCAGCTGGGTGACCGTGATCTCGCCCTCACCGAGCAGCTGGTGAAAATGATCGAGGTCGCGCGCCTTGAGCTCCTGCACCAGCGCGGCGACCTGTTCGGACCGCACGCCGATGCGGGTGAGCTCGCGTTCGGCGATGCTGCGTCCGGCGCTGCGGTTGTCGCCCACGTCCTGCTTGCGGAACCAGGCGCGCACCTTGCCGCGATTGCGCGGCGAGGCCAGGTAGCCCTGCTCGGGGGCGAGCCAGTCGCGGCTCGGAGCCTCGTGCTTGCCGGTGACGATCTCGACGATCTCGCCGTTGGCGAGCGCGCGGGTGAGCGGCACCATGCGCCCGTTGACCTTGGCGCCGCGGCAGCGGTGACCGAGCGAGGTGTGGACGTTGTAGGCGAAGTCCAGCGGCGTCGCGCCGCGCGGCAGGTCGATGACCTCGCCCTTGGGTGTCAGCGCGTAGACGCGGTCCTCGAACAGCTCGGCGCGCATGCCCTCGACGAAGTCGCGCTCGGCATCCTCGCCCGCACCTTCCTCCTGCGGCTCGAGCAGCCGCCGCACCCATTCGATCTTGCGCTGGTACTGCGCATCCCGCGGACCGCCCTCCTTGTAAGTCCAGTGCGCCGCCACGCCGAGCTCGGCGTGCTCGTGCATGTCGCGCGTGCGGATCTGCACCTCGACGCTCTTCGCCTGCGGGCCGATCACCGCGGTGTGGATCGAGCGGTAGCCGTTGCCCTTGGGCGTGGCGATGTAGTCGTCGAACTCCCCGGGGACGTACGGCCATTGGCCATGCACGACGCCGAGCGCCGCGTAGCACTCGGGAATGGTGGCCACCACCACCCGCACGGCGCGCACGTCGAACAGCTGCTCGAAGGCCAGCTGCTTGCGCTGCATCTTGCGGTAGATGCTGTACATGTGCTTGGGCCGGCCGTAGACCTCGGCGGCGATGCCCGTCGCCTGCAGCGCCGTACGCAGCTCGCGGCACAGCGAGTCGATGTAGCGCTCGCGGTCGGCGCGGCGCTCGTTGAGCCTTGCGGCGATGTGGCGGTATTCCTCGGGCTCGAGATAGCGGAACGCGAGGTCCTCGAGCTCCCACTTCAGCTGCCACACGCCCAGACGGTTGGCGAGCGGGGCGTAGATGACGCGTGCCTCGACCGCGCGCCGCTCGCGCTCGGCGGCGGGCAGCTCGCGCGCGTGGCGCAATCCCACCAGCTCCTCGGCCAGCCGCGCCAGCACCAGCCGCGGGTCGCTCACCACCGCCAGCAGCATCTTGCGCAGCGTCTCCGCCTGCCGCGTATCGAGACCGCGGGCTGGCGACCAGTCGCGCGGCAGCCCGAGCGTACCGAGGCGCTGCAGTGCCACGGCGATGTCGGTCGCACCCTGGCCGACTATGCCCGCGGTCTGCTGCGGCGTCAGGCTCTCGCGCGAGATCACCGGGCGCGCGAGCAGGGCGTTGGCGAGCTCGGCGCTCTCGGTGAGCCCGCCCATGATCTCGGCGGCCTCGGTCGCGAAGCCGAGATCCGCGGGCGTACGCAGGCTGGCACGCTCGAGCGCGGCGCGCGCGCCGATGATGGCGTCGCGAACCGCGGGCGGACAGAGTTGGTTGGTTTCCATGGGCGCGCCTGTCGGCCGCGGCGGACGTCGGCGTTGGGCGACGCTGCGGTCCCGCGGGCTTGGGCTATCATAAACGGATGGGGGGACACCTGAGTTGGGCCAGCATCCAACGCCGCAAGAGCGGGCTGGCGGGCCGGCAGCGCGAGCGCACGCCGCAGGCCGGGCAGCAGCTGGTGCGCTTCGAAGGCTACGGTCCGGGCGGCGCCGCCGTGATCGTCGAGTGCCTGACCGACGACCGCGGCAGAGTCGGGGCACTGGTGCGCCGCGCCTTTGTGCAGCACGGCGGACACCTCGGCGCCGACGGCTCGGTGAGCTACCTCTTCAACACCGTCGGCCTTATGACATATCCGCCCGGGACCGACGAGGAACGGCTGATGCAGGTGGCGCTCGAGGCCGGTGCCGAGGACGTGGTGCCGAACGGCGACCGCTCCATGGAGGTGCTGGCCGATCCGGCGGAGCTCGACACGGTGCGCGCCGTCCTCACCCATCAGGGCTTTGCGCCGCAGACCGCCGAGGTGACGCAGCGCGCCGCGACGGCGCTGGCGCTTTCGGGCGAGTCCGCCGAGCGCATGGTGCGGCTGCTCGAGGCGCTGCAGGGCCTCGACGAGGTCCGCGACGTCTATTCGAACGTCGAGATTGCGGACGAGGTGCTCGGCGGCCTGTGAGCGCGCGGCGCCCGCGCCCGCACGGTTGAAAAAAAAGAACCCCACCGGCGGGGGGTCCAGCGGGTGGGGCTCAAGAACACCGCGAGCTCGGTTCGGGAAGCAAGCGCGGTGGCATTTCCGCTATCGGCAGCGGCGGCCGGCGCTTCAGGGCGGAAGCGCGCACCGGGTCACAAATCCTCATCTCAATGCGTAAGCCATTGTTTTCAGCTACGCTTGTGAGAATGTCGAGATATCGGACGAGGTCGTGGCGCGCGTTTGATCCGGCAGTCGCCGCGGCCGCGCCGCCCGCCGCACCGCCGAACGTCCGCATCCTCGGTCTCGATCCCGGCTCCCGCCGCACCGGCTTCGGTGTATTGGAATGCCGCGGCGTGCAACTCACGCTGCTCGCGCAGGGCTGCCTCGACGTGAGCGCCGCCGCGCCCGCGGCGCGGCTGCGCATGATCTTCGAGGGCCTGGCGGCGCTGTTCGGCGAGCACGCCCCGGGCGAGGTCGCGGTCGAGCGCGTGTTCGTGAGCCGTAACGTCGACAGCGCGCTCAAGCTCGGGCAGGCGCGCGGCGCGGCGCTGTGCGCGGTACCGGGCGGGGTGCCGGTGTTCGAGTACGCGCCGCGGGCGATCAAGCTGGCGCTGGTCGGTTCCGGGTCGGCGGAGAAGTTCCAGGTGGCGCACATGGTGCGCGTGCTGCTCGATGTCCCGGGGCCGCTGTCGGCGGACGCCGCCGACGCGCTCGCAGTGGCCGTCTGCCACGCGCACGCGCGGCGCCTCAGCGCGCTCGCCGCGCAGCAGGGCGCCGGCCGCGTGCGGCGGGCGCTGCGATGATCGGCGCGGTGCGCGGCAGGATCGCCGCCAAGACTCCTCCGCAACTCACGGTCGACGTCGGCGGGCTCGGTTACGAGCTCGAGGCGCCGATGTCGACTTTCTTCCACCTGCCGCCGGTCGGCTCCGAGGTGAGCCTGCTGACGCATCTCGTGGTGCGCGAGGATGCGCACGTGCTGTATGCCTTTGCCACCGAGGAGGAGCGGCGGCTGTTCCGCAGCCTCATCCGCGTCTCCGGGGTGGGACCCAGGATCGCGCTGGCGCTGCTCTCGGGCCTGAGCGTCGCGGCTTTCACGCGCTGTGTGCAGGCTGAGGACGTCGCGGCGCTCACGCGGGTGCCGGGCGTGGGCCGCAAGACCGCCGAGCGGCTGATCGTCGAGATGCGCGACCGGCTGTCGCCGCCTGCCCCGCCGTCCGGGAGCGCGCCCGCGCCGGTGAGCGACAGCCCGGAAGGCGAGGCCTTTGGCGCCCTGGTCGCGCTCGGTTATCGTCCGGCCGAGGCCACGCGGCTGCTGAAGGCCGTGGAGCCGGGGACCTACACGACCGAGGAGCTGATCCGGCGCGCGCTGCAGAGCGCGGCGCGGGAGTAGTCGACAGCAGTGACAGCCGAGCGGGTCATCAGCAGTGCACCGGGGGCGGAAGAAGAGGCCGTCGAGCGGGCCATCCGCCCGCGCCGCCTTGCCGAGTATGTCGGCCAGACGCCGGTCAAAACCCAGCTTGAGATCTTCATCAGCGCCGCCCGGGCGCGTGGCGAAGCGCTCGATCACGTCCTGATCTTCGGTCCCCCGGGCCTCGGCAAGACCACGCTCGCGCACATCATCGCCGCAGAGCTCGAGGTGAATCTGCGCCAGACCTCAGGTCCCGTGCTGGAGCGACCCGGCGACCTGGCGGCCATCCTCACCAACCTGCAGCCGCGCGACGTGCTGTTCGTCGACGAGATCCACCGGCTCGCGCCCGTGGTCGAGGAGGTGCTCTATCCGGCCATGGAGGACTACCAGCTCGACATCATGATCGGCGAGGGGCCGGCGGCGCGCTCGATCAAGCTCAACCTGCCGCCCTTCACGCTGGTGGGCGCGACCACGCGCGCCGGGCTCCTCACCTCGCCGCTGCGCGACCGCTTCGGTATCGTGCAGCGGCTCGAGTTCTACGGCGTCGCCGATCTCGAGCGGATCGTGATGCGCTCGGCCGCGATCCTCGGCGTCGTCATCGAGGAGGGCGGCGCGCGCCGCATTGCGCAGCGCTCGCGCGGCACGCCGCGCATCGCCAATCGCCTGCTGCGCCGGGTGCGCGACTACGCCCAGGTACGCTCCGACGGGCGGATCGGGGAGCGCATCGCCGATGCGGCGCTCGATCTGCTCGAAGTGGATGCACAGGGTTTCGATACTCTCGATCGCAAGTTCCTCACCGCCATCATCGAGCGCTTCGAGGGCGGGCCGGTCGGCATCGACAGCCTGGCCGCGGCACTCGGCGAGGAGCGCGGCACGCTGGAGGACGTGATCGAGCCGTTCCTGATCCAGCAGGGCTTTCTGGTGCGCACCGCACGCGGGCGCATGGTGACGCGCGCCACGTACCAGCACTTCGGCCTGAAGCCCCCGGAGCGCGCCGCGGCTACCCTGCAGCTGTTCGAGGATCCGCGATGAGCGGCTTTCTCTGGCCGGCGCGCGTCTACTGGGAAGACACCGACGGCGGCGGCATCGTCTATTACGCCAACTACCTGCGCTTCCTCGAGCGCGCCCGCACCGAATGGCTGCGGCAGCTCGGCCACTCGCAGCAGCGCCTGGCGGGCGAGGCGGGCATCCTCTTCACGGTCGTGAGCCTCGCAATCGAGTATCGCGCGCCCGCGCGGCTCGACGATGAGCTCGAGATCAGCTGCGAGCCGCAGCCCCAGGGCCCGGCGTCACTGCTGTTTGCGCAATCGGTCTGGCGCCGCGTCCCGGGGGCGGAGCGCGAGCTGCTCGCCGAGGCGAGCGTGCGCGTCGCCTGCGTCGATGCGGGCACACGGCGCCCGCGGCGCCTGCCGGCGTTCCTGCTCGAGCGGCGTGCGGCGGAGGGTGCTTAAAGCATGAACGACCAGCTGTCGATCCTGCGGCTCATCATGCAGGCCAGCGTGCCGGTGCAGATCGTGATCGGCATACTGATGCTCGCCTCGCTCTCCTCGTGGGCGATCATCTTCCGCAAGCGGCGCGTCATCGGCCGCTCGCGCCGCGAGGCCGACCGTTTCGAGAGCCGCTTCTGGTCGGGGGACGATCTCGCGCAGCTCTACCGCGCGATCGAGTCGGCGGGCGGCGCCTACGGCATGGCGGGCATCTTCGAGTTCGGCTTCCGCGAGTTCGCGCGGCTGCGCCAGGCCAACGCCGGCCAGGATCAGCAGCTCGAGGGCGCGCGGCGCGCGATGCGTGTGGCGCAGTTGAAGGAGGTCGATCGCCTCGAGCACAGCCTCGCGACGCTCGCCACCGTCGGCAGCACCAGTCCCTACGTGGGCCTGTTCGGCACCGTCTGGGGCATCATGAGCGCGTTCTCCTCGCTCGGTAACATCCAGCAGGCGACGCTGGCGCAGGTGGCGCCCGGGATCTCCGAAGCGCTGGTCGCGACCGCCTTCGGCCTGTTCGCGGCGATTCCCGCGGTGGTCGCCTACAACCGTTTCGCCGATCAGGTGACGCGCCTCGAGATCCGCTTCGACGCCTTCATCGAGGAGTTCTCCACCATCCTGCAGCGCCATGCGGCGCGCGGCGCGCTGGTGCCGGTGGGCGGCAGCGCCGCCCGCTCGGCGCACGAGCCGAAGTCGGGACAGGAGCGCTGACCATGGCACAGACCACGCGCGGGCGGCGGCTGATGGGCGAGATCAACGTCGTGCCCTACATCGACGTCATGCTGGTGCTGCTCATCATCTTCATGATCACGGCGCCGCTCCTCACCCAGGGCGTCAAGGTGGCGCTGCCACACGCCGGCGCGGAACCTCTGGAGGCTCAGCAGCTCAAACCGCTCGTGTTGTCGATCGACCGGCAGGGACGCCTGTACCTGAATATCGGGGGCGACCCGCGCACGGCGCTGGATGCGCAGACGGTGGCGGCGCGCGCTACGGCGGCGCTGCGCAGCAATCCGGCGCGTGCGGTGCTGGTGAAGGCCGACGCCGCCATCCCCTACGGGCGGGTGGTCGAGGCGATGGTGCTGCTGCAGCAGGCGGGCGCGAAGCAGGTGGGCCTGGTGACCGAGCCGCTGCCGCAGCCCGCGCCGCGTCCCGGCTGATCGTCTTGGGCGGGCGATGGTGCAGCGCGCGAGTGACCGCTGGATTTCGATTGCGCTGTCGCTGCTGCTGCACGGCGCACTGCTGGCGGCAGTCGTGTACGGGTGGTGGATGTTCCGCGAGCAGCGGCGCGCGGCGCCGACGCCGCCGATTGCCGCGACCATAGTGGACGCGCGTACGCTCAAGGGACTCGAGCAGCCGGCGCCGAAGCCGGCCGCGGCCCCCGAGCCGCCTCCACCGCCGGAAGACGTGGGGCCGCCGCAGCCGACGCCCGAAGAGCGCGCCGCACGCGAGCAGGCCGAGCAGGCGCGGCGGCAGGCGGAGGAGCAGAAGGCGGCGGAGGAGCGCTCGGCCGTGGAGAAAGCCGCGGCTGACAGGGCCGCGGCCGAGAAAGCGGCGGCGGACAAAGCCGCCGCGGCCAAGGCGGCCGCAGTCAGGGCGGCGGCCGAGAAGGCCGCAGCCAAGGCCGCCGCCGAGCGTGCCAAGCAGGAGGAGCAGGACCGGCGTGAGCGCGAGGCGGACCTGAAGCGCAGCCTCGCGGCCGAGGAGCACGCCGAGGTCGCGCGCAACGGTGCGGCGCTCGCCACCTGGCAGTCGATGATTGCGGCGGCGATTACCCGTGCGTGGCACCGTCCGCCTACGGCCAAAGCCGGGATAGACTGTATGTTGAATGTGACGCAGGTACCGGGAGGCGAGGTGACGCAGGTGAGCATCGGCGAGTGCAACGGCGATCCGGCGGTGCGGGATTCGATCGAGGCGGCGGTGTACCGTGCCTCGCCGCTCCCGCCGCCGCCGGATCCGAGCTTGTTCGATCGCAATCTCAAGATCAGATTCAAGCCGGATTGATGCCGATGCGCGCGCAACCGAGGTTGAATTCCTGGCGCCCGTGGCTGCTGCTGCCGCTGCTGCTGGTCGTGGTGATCGGCGCGGGCGCGGGGCGGGCCGTGCACGCGGCGCTGCAGATCGAGATCACCTCCGGAGTGCGCGATCCGATACCGATCGCGATCGTGCCGTTCGCGCCGGCAGCGCCCGCAGACCACGGTCTCGACGTCGCGGGTGTCGTGCAGCATGACCTCGAGGGCAGCGGTCGATTCAGGGCGCTGCCGCGCGAGCGCATGCCGGCGGCGCCGACGCGTGCCGAGGCGATCAATGCGGCCGACTGGAAGGGCGCCGGCAGCGACTACGTGGTGGTCGGCCGCGTGGCGGCTGTCGAGAATGGCGTGCTGGCCGTCGACTTCGACCTGGTGAACGCGCTCACCGGAGTGCGGCTCGCGACGCAGCGCTTCACGGGCCCGCCGGGCGCGCTGCGCAACGCCGCCCACCGGGTGAGCGATGCCATCTACCAGAAGATCCTCGGGGTGCGCGGCGCGTTCGCGACGCGCATCGCCTATGTGGCGGTCGACGGCGCCCCGCCCGCGCAGCACTACCAGCTGATCGTCGCGGACGCCGACGGCGAGAACCCGCACCTGATCCTCGACTCCCGCTTCCCGATCATGTCGCCGGCCTGGTCGCCCGACGGCCAGTGGCTCGCCTATGTCTCCTTCGAGAGCAAGCTCTCGGGCGTGTACGTGCAGCTGGTGCGAAGCGGCGAGCGGCGGCTGGTGTCGGCACGCGCGGGAATCAACGGCGCCCCCGCCTGGTCGCCCGACGGCAAGAAGCTCGCGCTCACGCTGGGGGGCAGCAACGGCAATCCCGACATCTATGTCCTGGATCTGACGACCCAGAACCTGACGCGCCTCACCGACGATCCGGCGATCGACACCGAGCCCGAGTGGGCGCCGGACGGGCGCTCGCTGTACTTCACTTCCGACCGTGCCGGCTCGCCGCAGATCTACCAGATCAGCGCCAGCGGCAGCGGCCGCCCGAAGCGCATCACCTTCGAGGGCAACTACAACGCCCGCCCGCGGATATCCGCCGACGGCACCGAGCTCGCCATGGTGACGCTCGATGGCGCCAGCTACCGCATCGCGGTACAGGATCTGGCGACCGGGGCGGTACGGGTGCTCTCGCACGGGCGGCTCGATGAGTCGCCGAGCTTTGCCCCCAACGGGGCTACACTCCTTTATTCTCAGCGCGAGGGCGCCCGCGGGTCGCTGGCGACGATCTCGGTGGACGGACTCACGGGGCTGCGCCTCAAGGCGCAGCAGGGCGTGATCTGCGAGCCCGCCTGGGGACCGTTTGGAACGTGAGACAGTGTGGAGAAGTGGAATGGCACAGCAACGGTGCATGTATAGCTTAGTGACGGTCCTGCTGTTGGCGGCGACACTGGCAATGGGCGGCTGCCCCAGCCAGCCACCCAAGCCGTCGTCCACGGCGCCGACGGAAACCAATGCGGGCGCATCGAGCGAGGGCGCCAACGCCGCGACTGCCGCGGGCCGCGAGCTGGGGAGCCAGGAGGAAATCGGCGGCCCGCAGGCGGGGACGCTCGCGACCCGCATCGTGTATTTCGACTTCGACAGTGCGGTGATCAAGGGCCAGGGCGTCGATGTGGTGGCGGCGCACGCCAAGTATCTCGCGGCCAACAGCCAGGCGCGCGTGCGGCTCGAAGGCAACACTGACGAGCGCGGCTCGCGCGAATACAACATCGGACTCGGCGACCGGCGTGCGCAGTCGGTGCGCCGCGCGCTGCTGCTGCAGGGCGTCGCGGAGGGGCAGATCACGACCGTGAGCTACGGCGAGGAGCGGCCGGCGGATCCGGGCCACGACGAGGCGGCCTGGGCCAAGAACCGGCGCGTCGAGATCGTGTACCTGACGCCCGCGGATCAGCCCGTGACCCCGCCCAAGCCTTGAGACCCCGGGGAATTCACATGCGCTCAGCGACTCCAGCTCTGGCTCTCGCCGCGCTCGCCGCGGCGCTCGGCGGCGGCTGCGCCACGACTCCCGAGGAGGACACGGTGCTGCAGTCGCGGCTGAGCGACCTCGAGGCGCGCATCGCCCGCCTCGAGCGCGCCAATCAGGGCCAGGTCGAGCAGGCGCAGCGCCAGGAAGCCGAGCAGGCCGAAGTGCGGGAGCTGCGCGGCCACCTCGATCAGCTCGAGCACGACAACTCGGCGCTGCGCAAACAGCAGCACGACCTGTACGCGGACCTCGATGCGCGGGTGAAGGCGCTGTCCGCCGGCGGTACCGCAGGGGGTGCCGGGGGCGCCTCCGGTGTCGCCGCAGCCTCCGGCACGGCCGGCGCGGCAACGGGCACCGCATCTGCGGGGGACGCGGCGGGAGGCAGCCAGCCGTCTTCGACCGAGCAGGCGGTCTACAGCCAGTCGTTCGATGCGCTCAAGGCCGGGAGCTACTCGATCGCGATCACCGGCTTCAAGGATTTTCTCAAGACCTACCCGCAGAGCGCGCTCGCCGAGAACGCGCAGTACTGGCTCGGCGAGGCCTACTACGTGAACCACGACTACGACTCGGCGGCGGAGGCGTTTCGGGCGGTGCTGAAGAAGTGGCCCGACGGGCGCAAGGGCCCGGATGCGCTCCTCAAGCTCGGCTTCACGCAGTACGAGCAGAAGCAGTACGGAGCGGCGCGCACCACGCTCACCGCGGTGACGCAGAAGTACCCGGGAACTGACTCGGCGAAGCTCGCGGCCGACAAGCTGCGGCACCTCCCCGCCCAGTAGCGGGAGCAGGGCGGCTGGGGGCCGGGCAACCGCGACATGAGCGCCTCGCGCCTCAAGATCACCGAAATCTTCCACTCGCTCCAGGGCGAGGCCGACACCGTGGGTCTGCCCACGGTGTTCGTACGGCTGACCGGCTGTCCGCTGCGTTGCCAGTACTGCGATACCCAGTACGCCTTCTATGGCGGCGAATGGTGGGAGCTCGAGCGCATCGTCGCGCGGGTGCGCGAGTTCTCGACGCCGTTCGTGTGCGTCACGGGCGGCGAGCCCCTGGCGCAGAAGGCGTGCCTGGAGCTGCTCACGCTGCTGTGCGATGCGGGGCTGCGCGTCTCGCTCGAGACCAGCGGAGCAATGCCGCTCGCCGGAGTCGACCCGCGGGTGGTGCGCGTGGTCGACGTCAAGACACCGGGCTCGGGCGAGGAGCCGCGCAACCGCTACCAGGAGCTCGCCGGCCTGCGGCCTGCGGATCTCGTCAAGTTCGTCATCTGCAGCCGCGGCGACTACGAATGGAGCCGCTCGAAGCTGCGCGAGCTCGCGCTGCCCGAGGGCTGCACGGTGCTGTTTTCGCCGAGCCACGAGCAGCTGCCGGCGCACGAGCTCGCCGACTGGATCCTCGAGGACCGCTTAGCTGTGCGTCTCCAGATCCAGCTGCACAAGTATCTCTGGGGCAACGTGCCGGGGAAGTAAGTTGCGCGCGCCCCACGGTCGGCCCTCATGAGCGCAGCGCGCGCGGTCGTGCTGCTTTCCGGCGGCCTCGATTCCGCCACGGCGCTCGCCATCGCGCGCGAGCGCGGTTTCGCCTGCCACGCGTTGTCGGTCGACTATGGGCAGCGGCATGCCGCCGAGCTCGAGGCGGCGCGGCGCGTGGCGCGCAGCGGCCGCGCGCAGGAGCACCGCATCATGCGCGTCGATCTCGCCGGCATCGGCGGCTCGGCGCTCACCGATCCGGCGATCGCGGTGCCCGAGCAGCCGAGCAGCGGCATCCCGGTTACCTATGTGCCCGCCCGCAACACCATCATGCTGGCGCTCGCGCTCGGCTGGGCCGAAGTGCTCGGGGCGCGGGAGATTTTCCTCGGGGTGAACGTCCTCGACGCGAGCGGCTACCCCGACTGCCGCCCGGAATTCATCGCCGCCTTCGGCGAGCTGGCACGGCTTGCGACCAGGGCGGGGGTGGAGGGCAGGCCGTGCCGCATCGAAGCGCCGCTCATCGGCCTCACCAAGGCCGAGATCATCGGCGAGGGCACACGCCTCGGCGTCGACTACGGTGAGACCGTGTCCTGCTACCAGGCGGACGCTGCCGGCCGGGCGTGCGGCCGCTGCGACTCGTGCCGGTTGCGGCGCGCCGGCTTCGCGGCCGCCGGCCTGGCCGATCCGACGCGCTACGCCCCTAGATAGAACCCGGACGACGGCTCCGCCGCGCAGACGAGCGCGAAGAATCCCGCCCTAAGAGATCGGCTCATGGATCGGCGCGCCCGGGCGAGCGCAACATTGGCTGTTGCGGCGCTGTAGTATCATGCCGGCCCCCGCGCGGGAGCCAGGCGCGTTCGGTGGGGCGTTAGCTCAGTCGGTAGAGCATCGGACTTTTAATCCGCTGGTCGACGGTTCGATTCCGTCACGCCCCATAACCTTCAGTGGTCGTATCCGACGATCGTGCCACCCACGTCCACGTAGCCAGACTGGCCGTTGTCATTGCCGCACGCGGTCGTGCTGCACCAGAAGTTGTCGCCGCCGCGTCCGCTTTGCTGCGAGCGTAACGCCGCAATGATGTTGCCGAGGGGTAACGGATTGCCTTCGAGCCCGTAGTAGCCGGTCCGTCCATCGAGCCACCAGTGGCCGGGGTACACGGCGCCGAAGGTCTGCTGCAGCCGCGCCGCTTCGATCACGTTGATCTGCCGTCCGTTGATGAATACACCGGTGTTGCCGGCCGAGGCATTGGGTGACAGCGGCCCGAAATCATGGCCTGGCAGAAGAAATCCCGCCGCTTCACGGCCCTCGATGCCCCAGGCGCCGCTGCGCGTGTCGTACCAATAGTGTCCGGGAACGGGCGCATAGTGGTAGGTCGCGGCGATGGCCATGGCCTGCTCGCCGGTGAGCTCGCGGCCGTTGATGAAGACGCCGGTCGCGTTTGAACGGGCGGGATCTGCGCCACCGGTCGCATATCCACCGGTTGGGTTCACGTCGCGCATCACTCCTCCTGCCACGCCGGGCTCGTCCGCGCGCGCACTCTGGCCGGACGGTACCCCCGGCATCGTTTGATTCGCCTCATGACTCGAGGCACCGCCCTTGCCGGACGGGATCACGTAGCGTCCGATCAGCAACGCGGCGAGGACGCACACTGCGATGAGAATCGTCTGTCGCATGTTGGGGCCTGGGCTATCGTGTTTGAGCTGCCGGGCGACTCCACAATCTTCAGCAGCAGCCCTTGAAGCGCCCCTTCTCGCAGGCGTAGCGCGCCATCTGTCGCTCGCGGAAGAACTCCGCATAGCTCATGACGGGCTGGTCGGGGTGGTGCGCCCGGCGATGCGCCACGTAGGTGTCGTAGTCCGGCACCCCGACCATCAGGCGCGCTGTCTGGACTGTCCAGCGCCAGACGATCCTCACTCTATGCACTCGCGCCTCCTGCGCCGGCAGTCCCACCGACCTCGATGGCCGTGCCGGACGGGTTGCTCAGCGCCTTGCGGATGTCGAACAGGGCGTAGATTACCATCGTCAGCACGATCGCCACCGCCAGGCCCGCGAGCGTCGCATCGAGCCTGTCGTTGAAGACGATGCGGGTCATGTCGGCGAGCGACTTGGCGGGCGCCAGCACCTTCTGCTCCGCCGCCGCGCTGCCGAATTTGGCCGCATGAGCGAGGAAGCCTACCTTGGGATCAGGACTGAACACTTTCTCGAGTCCGGCGGTGACCGTGCAGACCACCAGCCATACCGTCGGCACCAGCGTGACCCAGGCGAAATGCTGGCGCTTCATCTTGAAGAGCACCACCGTGCAGTAGATGAGAGCGATCGCCGCCAGCATCTGGTTGGTCGCGCCGAACAGCGGCCACATGGTCCAGATCCCGCCGAGCGGATCGACGACGCCGGCGTACAGCAGGTAACCCCACAGGGCGCAGGCCAGGGCCGAGCCGAGCACGTTGTTGGTCCAGGACTTGGTCTCGCGGAAAGCGGGGACCGCGTTGCCGATCAGGTCCTGGATCATGAAGCGGCAGACACGCGTGCCGGCATCGACCGTCGTCAGGATGAACAGGGCCTCGAACAGGATCGCAAAGTGATACCAGATGCCCATCAGGGCCTTGCCGCCGAGGAACCCGGACAGGATGGTCGCCATCCCCACGGCGAGGGTCGGCGCGCCGCCGGTACGCGAGAGGATGCTCACCTCGCCGACGTCGTGCGCCACCTGGTTCAGCATGTCGGGTGTGACCATGAAGCCCCAGGAGCTCACCACCTCCGCCGCATGGCCGGCGGTCGTGCCGATCAGGCCGGCGGCGCTGTTCATCGCGAAATACACGCCCGGATGAATCACCGAGGCGCCGATCATCGCCATGATGGCGACGAAGGACTCCATCAGCATGCCGCCGTAACCGATGAAGGCGATCTGTGACTCGTTCTCGATCATCTTCGGCGTGGTTCCGGAGGCGATCAGCGAGTGCCAGCCCGACACCGCGCCGCAGGCGATGGTGATGAAGAGGAACGGAAACAGGCTGCCCGCCCACACCGGGCCGCTGCCGTCCACGAACTTCGTGACCGCCGGCATCTGCAGGTCGGGACGCACGAGAATGACGCCGATCGCGAGCAGCACGACCGCGCCGATCTTGAGGAAGGTCGAGAGATAGTCGCGCGGTGCGAGCAGCAACCACACCGGCAGCACCGAGGCGACGAAGCCGTAGCCGATGATGATCAGCGCCAGGGAGGTGCCCGGCAGCGTGAAATAGCCGGCGAGCGCCGGCGTCTCCGCCACCGTCCGCCCGTAGATCAGCGCCGCGAGCAGCAGTATCGCGCCGATGGCCGACATCTCACCGATGCGGCCCGGGCGCAGGAAGCGCCCGTACACACCCATGATCAGCGCGATCGGCAGCGTGCAGAAGACGGTGAAGCTCCCCCAGGGGCTGCCCTTGAGCGCGTTCACCACCACCAGCGCCAGCACCGCGAGGATGATGACGCAGATCAGCAGCACGCCGATGCCGGCGATGGTGCCGGCGGTGTGCCCCATCTCCGAGCGGATCATGTCCCCGAGCGAGCGTCCGTCACGGCGCGTCGACAGGAACAGAACCGTCATGTCCTGCACGGCACCTGCGAACACCACACCGGCGAGAATCCACAACGTGCCCGGCAGGTAGCCCATCTGCGCGGCCAGTACCGGTCCCACCAGAGGCCCGGCGCCGGCGATGGCGGCGAAGTGATGCCCGAAGAGCACGTAGCGGTTGGTCGGGACGTAGTCCAGGCCGTCATTGCGCCGATAGGCCGGCGTCTGCCGTGCGGGGTTCACCCCCAGCACCTTGCTGGCGATGAAGGTGCTGTAAAAGCGGAAAGCGATGAGATAGACGCATACGGCCGCGATCACCAGCCAGGCGGCATTGACCGACTCGCCGCGCGACAACGCGAGGACGGCGAACGAGGCTGCGCCCAGGAGGGCAACCACTGCCCAGAGCAATTTGTTGTAAAGCGACATGGTGCTTTCCCCTGTCCCCTTGTTATGCGGGGTTTATGCAATACCGCCGACCCACCCTTCAGAGCCGGTAGTGCCTAAATGTCCCCTAAATACCGAAGCAGGGCAACCCGGTCGATAAGGGGTTTCCCCGACCCCCCGCGTGGCCCCGTAATACCCCTATCCCGCTCCGTATTGCTGCGCATTGTCTCAGCCGGCGGCGGCCGGGCACGATGGGCCGCAGCAGAGGAGTGAAGATCATGAAAATTCGCGCATGGAGACCCCACATCGAGCGCGCCGTGGAATTCAATCCGTTCGAAGCGGTAGCTGGGGACGATCACCTCAAGAAGGTACCCAAACTTCGCAGCACGGAAGACACCGCGCCGCTCCAGGGCACCAAGGATCTGTCGGACGCCGACTCCCTGGAGGATGTGATCGCGGAGGCCCCGCAGAGCACCGCGTAAGACGCCTCGCCCGGCTGCCGCGAGCGGCGTGACTGCGGTGCCCGCTCCCCCGCGAGGGGAGTTCTGGTAGCTTTCGCGTCCGCATGGGCGAGATCTGGATCGGGCTCGACACCGGGGGCACCTATACCGACGCCGTCGCACTCGACGGCGAGCGCCGGGTCGTCGCCACCGCCAAATCGCTGACCACTCACTGGGACCTGTCGCTCGGTCTTGCGGCGGCGCTGCGGGCGGTGCTGGGGCAACTCAGCGCAGGGCGCGCGCAGATCTCGCTGGTCTCGGTGTCGACCACTCTCGCCACCAACGCCGTGGTGGAAGGCCGCTTCAGCCCCGTCTGCACCGTTGTCATCGGCTTCAACGAGCAGATGGTCGAACGCTCCGGTCTCAGGCGGGCCGGGGATGGCGTCATCGTGCGGGTACGCGGCGGCCACGAGGCCACCGGTGAAGAGGTCGAGCCGCTCGACGAGGCGGCGATCGATGCCGCCGTGCGCGAGTACGGTTCCCGGGTCGAGGCTTTCGCGGTCGCCGCCATGTTCTCGGTCCGCAACCCCACGCACGAGCAGCGCGCGCGGGCGCGCATCCGCGCGCAATCCCCCCGGCCGGTCACCTGCAGCTACGAGTTGAGCTCGCAGCTCGACGCGCCGAAGCGCGCCCTGACCGCTGCCCTCAACGCCCGCCTCACACCACAGATCCGCGAGCTCCTCGAGGCGCTGCAGCGCGTGCTCGCGCTCGAGGCGATCGCCGCTCCGGTGATGGTCGTCAAGGGCGATGGCACGCTCATCCGCGCCGAGGTGGCCCTCGAGTATCCGGTCGAGACCGTGCTGTCGGGACCGGCGGCGAGCGTGGTGGGCGCAGGTTTTCTGAGCGGCCTCGCGGACTTCGCGGTCGCCGACATGGGAGGTACCACGACCGACGTCGCGATCGTCGCCGGCGGGCGGCCGGTCGTGCGGGCGGAAGGCGCGGTGATCGGGGGCTGGCGGACGATGGTCGAGGCG
This sequence comes from Steroidobacteraceae bacterium, assembly GCA_035625955.1. Lineage (GTDB taxonomy): Bacteria > Pseudomonadota > Gammaproteobacteria > Steroidobacterales > Steroidobacteraceae > 13-2-20CM-66-19. The sequence continues at coordinate 16,557 of DASPOP010000366.1, forward strand.
ATCGACGTGCGCACCTGCGGCCTCGGCGGTGACAGCGAGGCGTACCTCGATCGCGAGGGCCAGCTGCGGGTCGGCCCCCGCAAGGCGATGCCGCTCTGCCTCCTGGCGCAGCGTTTTCCCGAGGTGCTCGGCGATCTCGCCAGGCTCGCCGGCAGCGAGCGGCTGCCGCCCTTCGCCGGGCGCTATGCCCTGCGCAATCCGGGCCGCGACCCGGGCGAGCAGCTCGATCGGCTCGAGCGGCGCGTGTGGGACACACTCGGGGAAGCACCGCGGCGGCTCGGGGATGCGGCGCGCACCGGTCAGGGGGTCGAGGCGGTACGCAGACTCGTCGATCGGGGGCTGGTGACGGTCGCGGGACTCACGCCGAGCGATGCCATGCACGTGCTCGGCAGGCAGCACGACTGGAGCCTCGAGGCGGCGCGCCTCGGCGCCGCCATCCTCGCTATCGAGGAGCGCAATACACGCGCGCGGACGTCGGCCGACAGTCCCGA
>DASPOP010000367.1:0-3149 GCA_035625955.1 Steroidobacteraceae bacterium
GATCTGCTGGATGTTGGGCAGCTCCTGCGTGCCTTCGACCTGCGAGTGCGAGGCGAGTATCTGCTCGAGGAGCGTCGAGCCCGAGCGCGGCAGGCCGACGATGAAGATCGGACCCGGTTGCGGCGCGCCCCAGCCGCTGCGGCTGGTGAAGAAGTCCGCCGTGCACACCTCGATCTGCCGGCGGGTGTTGTTCTCCGTGATCGCCGGCCGGTACCTGATCTCGGCGTGCTTGAGGCGATTACCGAGCTCGTAGAAGTGAAAGGATTCGGCGTACTCGCCCTGGTCCTCGAGCGCCTTGGCAAGCGCGAAGCACAGGTGATAGCGATCGACGGCGCCGGTCGCCGGCGCCGCGAGCGCCGTGCGCATCTGCTCGAGCTCCTGCGGTCCGAAACGGTAAGTCTTGAGGTTGGCGAGGCTCCAGTAGGCGTCGCCGAAATCCGGGCGCAGCTCTGCCGCCTTGCGGTAGGAGGCGATCGCCTCGGGCGACTTGCCGAGGGTCTTCAGCGCATGGGCGATCGACAGGTGCACGTCGGCATCGGCGGGCGTGCCGAGCAGCCCGCGATAGATCCCGATCGCGCGCTCGTGCTCACCGAGGCCTACCAGCGCTGCCGCCTCGAGCATCCGCAGCGCCCGGCTCTCGGGCTCGTCCTTGAAGAGCATGCCGATGTGACGGCGCGCTTCCTCGTGCCGATGCAGCTCGATGAGTACGCTGGCGTACTCCTGGCGCGCCGGGCGATAGTCGGGCGCGCGCTCCAGCACCGCCGCCAGCAGCAGCTCGGGATCGTCGTAGATCCCGCGCGCGATGCCGATCCGCGCCAGCAGGCGCATCGCCTCGACGTGGTCGCCGTTCTTCAGCAGCCACGCCCGGATCAGCGGCTCGGCCGCATCGAGGTCGCCGTCCATGAAGAAGGCCGTCGCGGCCACGATGTCCGGCGGGATGTTCCTGAGGGTCGCCACATGGCTGCCCGCCATGGCGGCGTTCTGCGCCTCCCCGGTCATGCGGTAGAGCCCCTCGAGCATGCTCCAGCTCCCCGGCAGGGCGTGGTTCAGGTTGACCGCGGTCAGAAAGGCCTCGATCGCCTGCGGCGCCTGGCGCAGCACGACGTAGCAGCGACCGCGCTCCTCGAAGAGGCGGCTGAAGCGCGGATACTGCTGCTCGAGTGTCGCGAGCGTCCTCAAGGCATCGGGTACCCGGCCGAGATACCGCTGGGCGATGGCTACCAGAAGCCGGGCGTCGCGGTGCGCCGGGTTAGCCGCCAGCAGGGCCTCGCCCGCGGCAAGCGCGCCCGCGAAGTTCCGCGCCCGCATCAGGGCATGAAGCTGCGCCAGGTCGGGGCTCGCCGCGGTCGCGTCCGGTCGGGGGTCGCTTGCGTTCATCAGGCCATAAACAAAGAGGGCGGACCGAAAGGGGTCCGCCCTCCATTCTACTCAAGCCGGCCCGCAAGCGGCCGGTTCACACCCCTTGCCCTCAGAACCGGTAGGACATACCCAGGTTCAGAGTCCGCGGACGGAGCGGGATCTCCGCCTTGATGAACTGGCCGGAGGTGATGTTGGTCGGCCCGTACTCATTGCTCAGGTTGGCGCCGCTCAACTGCACGGTCCAGTTGTCCTTGCTCACGCCGATGGCCGCGTCATAGGTCGTATAGCTCGGGATGTCATAGAGCAGCAGCGTCGTGATCGGCGGGTTGCCAAAGGCCGGGTTGTTGCCATTGTCGTAGTTGCGCGGCTCGTTGGTCATCGGGCCGACGTGACTCGCGCCCGCCCACAGGAAGGGTTTGTAGTCCCCCGAGATCCAGTCGTAGCGCGCGCGCAGGTTGAACATGAAGGGCGGCGAAAACGCCGGCGCCGTGCCCTGGGCGCCGAGCGCGTTCGGGATCGGTCCGGCCGCGCTGTTGATCACCACGCACTGTCCCTTCGGAGTGGGGTTGTTCGCCGTATGCGCATTGTTCGGATCGACACCCACCGACTCGAGGCACGGCGCGTTCGTCTGCGTCGACTGGTTGACCGAGCTCGATCCCTGGATGCTCAGTCCCTCGGTAATACGCGCGTTGAACTGGAGCTCGAAGCCCTTGATGGTGAAGTTCGGTCCCTGGACGTTGAACGTCGTGTTGCCCAGGAACGCCGGCTCGAACAACGACAGCTGCTCGTCGTTCCACTTCATGTAGTACACCGAGGCATTGATCAGCAGGCGATGATCGAAGAACTCGCTCTTGAAGCCGGCCTCGTTGTTGATCAGGTTGTCGGACTTGACGCCGGCCGGCTTCTCGTACTGGTCGCTGTTGGCGATGCAGGTCTTGACTCCGCCGGGGAATGTGCAGTACGGGATCTCCTGCTTGAGGAACACCTGGCCGTTGGGCAGCGAGTCGGTGCGGTTGAAGCTGCCGGGACGGAATCCCTGGGAGAAGGTGTAGTAAGCCATGATGTCCGGCGTGAGGTGCCACGTCAGATTCGCGCGCCAGCGCGAGCCCTGCTCACTCGTGTTCAGGTTGATCGGGAAGCCGCACAACCCGTGCTGCAGACATACGCCCGCCAGGTGGTCGAGGATGTAACCGCTGCTGGTGCTCTCGCTGTACCACTCCGAGCCGTGCTCGAACTCGTCATAGTGGTACAAGCGCCCGCCGACGGTCGCGGTCAGCACCTTCGGGACCAGGTCGAAGTCGACGGACGCGAAGAACGCCCGCTGCTTGTAGCCGCGCTGCTCATCCTCGCCGAACGCGTTGCCCATGTTGGCCCGCAGGCTCGGATCGGTCGCGAACGAGCCCGGCACCGGGCCGACGGTGGACAAGCAGTCCGGTCCCGTGCCAGCGGCGCCGGCGGCGGCCTGGGCGGCCGTGTTGCACTGGGGGATGCCTAAGTAGTTGAACATCATGTTGTCGTCGATGACGAACTTCTCCCAGTAGAAGCCCGCGATCGCGCGCAGACGCTGTTCCTGATCGGTGCTGATGCGCAGCTCGTGGCTCTGGTGAGTGTTGTGGACGACGTCCCGCCAGCTGCCGACCGGCGGGTAGCACTGCAGCTTGTGCGTCGCCAGGCTGGGAAAGTTCGCGGGATTGAAGTACGAGGCGCCCGGGCCGATGCAGGCGTAATACGAGCCCGTGGTGCTGCGCATGTAGTTCGAGTAGTCCTGCTGCCCGTCGATGTTGCGATCG